>JAJZPK010000012.1 GCA_021811205.1 Pseudomonadota bacterium | reverse complement strand
GTAATGCATCAAAACCCCATTTTTATCATGGTAGGCACCATGAAAAATATTGTTTAAACTAGATTGATCAAAGAATAGCGAGGATCGCAATGGCAATTTCGGAAGAAATGGTGAAGGCTGCGCTGAAGGAGGTCGTCGACCCCAACACGCAGAAGGATTTCGTATCGGGAAAATCCGCGAAGAACATCAAGATAGAAGGGAGCGACGTCAGCCTCGACATCCTGCTCGACTATCCTGCAAAAAGCGTCCTCGACGAGATCAGACAGCTGGTGACAGCGAAGCTTTCGAGCATTCCCGGCATCGGCAAGGTCACGGTCAATGTCTCGAGCAGGATAATCGCCCATGCCGTGCAGCGCGGCGTCAAATTGATCCCGGGCGTCAAGAACGTCATTGCGGTGGCTTCCGGCAAAGGCGGCGTAGGCAAATCCACGACGGCCGTCAACCTCGCGCTTGCGCTTTCCGAAGAAGGCGCCAGGGTCGGCATCCTTGACGCAGACATTTACGGCCCTTCCCAGCCGGCCATGCTGGGCATCCATGGGCAGCCCGAATCGCTCGACGGAAAGAAAATGGAGCCCATGGTCGGGCACGGCGTGGAAGCCATGTCCATCGGCTTCCTCGTGGATGTCGAAGCGCCCATGGTATGGCGCGGCCCGATGGTCACCCAGGCGCTCGAGCAACTGCTCAACGACACCAACTGGCACGACCTAGACTACCTCGTCATCGATCTTCCGCCCGGAACGGGCGACGTCCAGCTCACGCTGGCCCAGAAGGTGCCGCTCACCGGCGCGGTCATCGTCACCACGCCCCAGGACATTGCATTGCTCGATGCAAGGAAGGGGCTCAGGATGTTCGAAAAGGTCGGCGTCCCGATTCTCGGCATCATCGAAAACATGAGCACGCACATCTGCTCGAATTGCGGACACGAGGAATCGATCTTCGGCTCGGGCGGCGGCGAGAAAATGTGCAAGGACTATGACGTCGAGTTCCTGGGCGCGTTGCCGCTCGACATCAAAATCCGCGAACAGGCCGACTCTGGAAATCCCACCGTGGTCGCGCACAGGGAAAGCAAGGTCAGCGCGACCTACAGAGGCATGGCAAGGCGCGTCGCATACAAGGTCTCCACCCTCGCTCAGGACCATTCCGCAGTCTTCCCGAAAATCGTCATCCAGAACACATGAGCATCAAATCGGACAAATGGATCCGCCGCATGGCGGAAGAGCACGGCATGATCGAGCCTTTCGAACCGCGCCAGATCAAGGAATCGGACGGCCGGAAGATCGTCTCCTACGGGACGTCGAGCTACGGATACGACATTCGCTGCTCGGACGAATTCAAGCTTTTCACCAACCTCAACACGACGATCGTCGACCCGAAGAATTTCGATTCCAACAGCTTCGTCGATTTCAAGGGGGATGTGTGCATCATCCCCCCCAATTCCTTCGCGCTTGCAAGAACCGTCGAATACTTCAGAATACCGCGCAACGTGCTCACCATCTGCCTCGGGAAATCGACTTATGCACGCTGCGGCATCATCGTCAACGTGACCCCTTTCGAACCTGAATGGGAAGGCTTTGTAACCCTCGAATTTTCCAATACCACCCCGCTCCCCGCGAAAATCTATGCGAACGAGGGGGTGGCCCAGGTCATCTTTTTCGAATCCGACGAAGTATGCGAAACATCCTACCGAGACAGGGGCGGGAAATACCAGGGCCAGCACGGCGTAACCCTGCCGAAAATATGAGCGCAACAATGCTGTTGCATAAATGCAACGGCATTGTTGAATCCTGAAAAATCGATCCTATACTCGAATCAGCCTGAACGCATCTTGCGACAGGCCTTTTCGCGAAAGGACGCATCATGAAGCTCAAATCAATCATTTCTGCCGGCTTCATTGCCGGTGCGGCCGCCTTCGCGGCGACCGCTCAGGCCGAAGGATGGTACGTCGGTGCAGATGTCGGGCGCTCCAGCGTAGGAACCGTTTATCCGGGAATGGCCATGACCAAATCCACGGACACCGTGGGCGGCGTTTTTCTCGGCTATTTGTTCAACCAGAACTGGGGCGTTGAAGGTTTCTACACCGGTGGAGGAAAATTCGAAGGCACCATGGCCGGCGGCGTGGGCAACGGCAAAAGCGACGTCTACGGCCTCGACCTGATCGGCATGCTGCCGCTTCAGGACTCCTTCAGCCTATACGGACGCGTGGGTTACGCCAACGCCAAGACCAGCGCATCTTCGACGGTAGGAACGCTTTCAGGCTCGAACAGAAGCGCAGCGACCTTCGGCGTCGGCGCAGAGTACGATTTCACACAGCAGGTCGGGATGCGCTTCGGCTGGGATCGCTATGGCGCAGCGTTGTCCAATGCCGGTGTAACGAGCAACTTCAACTCCAATGTCTGGTCGCTCGGCATCCTCTACAAGTTTTAATATTTTCATGCAGTTAAAAACCCGCATCGATCGATGCGGGTTTTTTTCCGCTTGAAAGTTTTCTTTAAGGTTTTTGAGCGTATAATCGCGCATTTTCCAGAACACAGGTGCTCAAAATGACACGCCACCATCCCTGCTTCAGCAACAAATTCGATCTGCATATTCCGGTAACGTAGCGATAGAGGAGAAAACCATGCCCGCCCCTGCCCTCAAGAATGAGAAATTCCCGAATTCTTCCGAAATCAGCATCGATTTCGAAACAGTCAAGAAGCAGCTTGTAAAAGGCTACGACAAGCCTTTCCTGCTCCTCGACTCTGCACCCGTCAGGCTCAAGGCGCGACGATTCAAGGCAGCCATGCCCAGGGTTGCACCGCACTTCGCGGTCAAATCCAACCCCGATCCCAGAATCCTGAAGGTGCTGATCGAGGAAGGCGTGGGATTCGAAATCGCCTCGATCGCGGAGCTCGACCTCCTGCTCGGCCTCGGCGTCAAGGCTGAGGAGATCTATTACAGCAACCCGGTCAAATCCAGGCGCTATATCGAATATGCGGCCAAAAAAGGGGTCGAATGGTACGTGCTCGACAGCATAGAGGAATTGAGGAAGATCGTCAGCGTCAAGCATGATGCGAAGCTCTATCTCAGGGTCGACACCCCGAATATCGGCAGCGACTGGCCACTGGGCGGAAAATTCGGCGCCTATGCAAGCGAAGTGGACGCAATCATCGAAGAGGCGTCAAGACTCGGCGCTGACCTTGCGGGCGTGACCTTCCATGTCGGCTCGCAATGCAGGAATCCTGAAAACTGGCGCATCGGCATCAGGCGCGCAAAAGAAGTATTCGAGGCCATGAAAGCGTCGGGAATGAATCCACGCCTCTTGAATCTGGGCGGAGGCTATCCGGTCCAGCATGTGAAACCCATACCCTCGATCGAACTGATCGGCGAGATCGTCAACGAGTCGATCGCGGATCTGCCCGACATGCGCATCATGGCGGAACCCGGACGCTATCTCGTTTCGGATGCAGGCTGTTTTGTCTGCCAGGTGATCGGCACGGCCACCCGTTCAGAGAAGAAATGGATCTATTGGGATGCCGGCATTTTCGGCGGCGTCATCGAAACGACGGGCGGCCTGCATTACAGAATAGAGACAGACAGGCACGGCACGCCGATTCCATGGTCGGTCGCAGGCCCCACCTGCGATTCGGTTGACATCGTGATGAAGGACGAGATGCTGCCCGAAGATCTGGAGGAAGGCGATTACATTTATCTCGTGAACGCCGGGGCCTACACGACGGCCTACGCCAGCAACTTCAACGGCTTTCCCCTGCCGGATGTGTTCGTGATTTGACCTAGTCGCGCAATCCGTTCGCCCAGGCGAGCGCCGTGGATTGCGCAAGATTCAGTTCGTGCAAGGTGATTTCAGGAAAAGCGCCGAGGAAATCGGGAATTTCTTCGGCGCCTTCCATGGCGTGCACGAGCCTCAACAGTGTACCGAGTTCCCCCTCGTATCCGATGAGCGCCGCCTTGATTTCAGGATCGATGTCGATCGAGGCGAGTATCTCCTCCAGCGGCATGCCCAGCAGAACATCCAGAAGCGACATCACCCCCGTCATGAAAGCGCTGTCTTCGGCATTCTTGCCGAAGACATTTTCAGAAAGAAGCTCCATCAGCTTGCCTCTTGTTGCAGCGAGCTGCAGAAGCGGATTCGGATATGGCGCGCCAGAACTCGTATAGAGCAGAAGCTGGATCCACCTTTGCAGATGGCGTCTGCCGATCAGCGTCAGCGCTGTCTTGACCGATGTGATTTGCTGCCTGGCACCGGACGATGCTGAATTGGCAATTTTGAGCAGATTGTAGCTGAGGAGCGCATCCCCCTTCAGCATTTGCTCGATTTCATGAGACTCCCCATCGGCGTTTACCTTTTCGAGCAGTTTCATCAGCTGGATTTCTGAATGGGCAAGACGCTTTCCAGTGATGATCTCGGGTTTCGCAAAATAATAGCCCTGGAAAAGATGGAAGCCGAGATCGAGGCAGCGTTTGAATTCAGCTCTCGTTTCCACCTTTTCGGCCAGAAGCGTCACCGGCCATTTTCTGAGCGTTTTGACGAGCGATTCGAGCTGCGAAGGGTCGAGGGCAGCGATGTCGACCTTGACAATGTCCACATGCGGCATGATTGCTTCCGCTTCGTCTCCATAATGGACGAAATCATCCAGTGCAAGCATGAAGCCTTGCGATTTCAGTTCCCTGCAACGATCCACGACTACGGGAGTAATCGGTACTGTTTCAAGAATCTCGAGCACGACCTGGGATTTCGGCATGAATTCGACGATGTCGCTCATGATGAGCGCTTCATCCAGGTTGATGTAACCCAGGCAGTTGCCGAGCGCCTCTTCGACGCCAAGTTCATTGAACACATGGGTGATGACTGTGGCGGTCGCCACGAAGCCATCCGTGAATCCCGCTCCGTTTTCCCGGCTGGATCTGAAAAGGAGCTCGAATGCGACGAGCTCCTGGTCCCTGTTCAGAATAGGCTGACGCCCAAGGAAAAGACTTTCGACAGACATGCATGGCTGCCAGAGCAGCCCTCCCCTTTTTTTAATTCGGTAAATTACGGCACGCAAAAGGAATATTATGGTTTTCTTAAGATCAGTTCAAGTAGCCCCATTCCTTTCGTAAACGACGAAATCGAATTCGAGCCCGGCAGACGAAACATGATTGTCCCTTGAAACCTCGCGCCATGCCTCAATGGCGTATTCTGGAAAGCGCGCATCCCCTTCGAAACTGCCTCGTATTTCCGTCAGATACATCCTGTCCGCGATCCCGATCGCCTGGCTGTAAATTTCCGCGCCGCCTATAAGGAATATTTCTTCGTCATCGTCGCATAGTGAAATCGCCGCTTCAATGGAGGAGGCCTGCAACACGCCAGGATGGGAAAAATCGGGATTTCTCGTGATGACGACGGTCACCCTGCCTGGCAAAGGCTTGCCTATCGATTCGAAGGTTTTTCTCCCCATCAGGATGTGATGCCCCATGGTGAGATTCCTGAAATGCTTCAGATCTTCAGGCAAATGCCAGGGAAGGGTATTGTCTCGGCCAATAATGCGCTTGTCTGCCATGGCCGCGATGATCGAGATTCGCATATTCTACCGTCTGAATTAAAATGACATTATTTTAAACTTTCTTTCGTTGCGGTTGTCATATAAAGTTCAGTGAGTTGAGGAGCCCGGAGAATTCGATGCCTGCCATGAGAATATTGGTTTGCCTTGCCATGACCGCCACCCTGATCGGCTGCACGCCAGGCAAACAAACCGTCCAACCGGTGCAACAGAGCACGCCAACCGTCCCGGCCCCACGCGTGACCTTGCCTGATTTTTCCTCGCTAGTCGCGAAAGAAGGATCGGCCGTCGTCAACATCAGCTCGACAAGAATCGTTCACGATACGGATGCCGACCCGTTCTCTCAGAGCTCTCCGGAAAACGATCCCTTCTACGATTTCTTCCACCGGTTCATGCCGAATCCGCCCCAGATTCCGCATGATTATCAGTCGAAATCCCTGGGTTCGGGTTTCATCATCAGTCATGACGGCTATATCCTGACGAATGCCCATGTGATCGACGACAGCGATGAGGTGACCGTCAAACTCACGGACAAGCGGGAGTTCAGGGCCAAAGTGGTCGGCTCGGACAAACGCGCGGATATCGCACTGCTCAAGATCCGGGCGAAGGATCTGCCCATCGTTCCGATAGGCGACCCTTCAAAGCTGAAGGTGGGCGAATGGGTATTGGCCATCGGCTCCCCGTTTGGCTTCGACAACAGCGTCACTGCGGGCATCGTCAGCGCAAAGGGAAGAAGCCTGCCTGACGAGAATTACGTTCCCTTCATCCAGACCGACGTTCCCATCAATCCGGGCAATTCCGGAGGCCCGCTCTTCAACATGAAGGGTGAAGTGGTCGGCATCAACTCCCAGATCTACAGCAGGACAGGCGGCTACATGGGCCTGTCCTTTGCCATCCCGATCGACGTTGCCATGAACATCAGCAACCAACTGCGCGAAAACGGCAAGGTGAGCCGCGGCAAACTGGGCGTCGAAATTCAGGAGTTGAATCAGGATCTCGCCAAATCCTTCGGCATGCAGGATGCGAACGGCGCGCTTGTTGCCTCGGTCGAAAAAGGCGGGCCCGCCGATCAGGCAGGCATCCGTACCGGGGACGTCATCATCGGATTCAACGGCAAGGCTGTCAACAGCTCGACGGAATTGCCTGCGCTGGTCGGCGCATCGAAGCCCGGTTCAAAAGCAGACGTCAGGATCTGGCGGGACGGCGCAGCGCAGGAGCTCTCGGTGAAAATAGGCGAACTCGCTTCGACCGCAGCGCCTGCGGTACAAGTGCCGAAGAAACTTCACATCAACCGGATCGGCCTCGGGCTCAAGAATCTCACGGCAGACCAGAAGAGCGCGGCAGGCGTCGATCACGGCATCCTCATCGTCAAGGTGCGCGGTGCCAATCTCCAGTCGCAGCTCGCCGAAGGGGACATCATCCTGGCGATGAACCATACGGATGTCACGAGCGTCGACCAGTTCAACGACCTGATCTCCCAGGTACCCAGGGGGAACAGCATCGCGCTTCTGATCAAGCGCGGCAACAGCTCGATCTATATCCCGATCAAGGTGGATTAGCCAGCCAGTTTCTGGGCAGTCGCTGCAAGGCGCCTGCCCAGCGCGATGCAGAGCTTCCTTTCTTCAATCGACAGTTCCCTGTCGTTCTGTATCCCCGAAACCCTGCTCGCACCATAGGGCGTACCACCAGAGACGGTCGAAGAAAGTTCGGGCTCCGAATAGGGCAACCCGAGAATCAGCATGCCGTGATGAAGCAGCGGCACCATCATCGAGATCAGCGTCGTCTCCTGGCCGCCATGCTGCGTGCCGCTTGAAGTAAAAAGCGCTGCGGGTTTTCCGACCAGCGCCCCCTTCATCCATACCGGCGTCGTATTGTCCCAGAAATGCTTCATGCTTGACGCCATGTTGCCGAAGTACGAGGGGGAACCAAGCGCAAGACCTGCGCAGGATTCGAGATCGGAAAGCGTTGCATAGGGTGCGCCTTCCTCAGGAATATCCTGCTCGACGGCTTCGCACACGGTGGAGACATTGGGCACCGTTCTGAGTTTGGCGCAAACCCCGTGAACGCTTTCCACGCCCCTCGAGATCAAATGGGCCATTTCCCTGACAGCGCGGTCCCGGCTGTAAAACAGGACGAGAATTTCTTTCATGTATGATATCCGTTGAGGTTTCATCGCCATTATATAGGAAGCCCTTCAATGCACGCCGTCATGGATATAGAAAAACCGCTCGCCTTCCTGAAACTCCTTGCACGAAGATTCGACGAGGAACGCTGCTTCCAGGCGGCGGGCAGCCTGACCTTCACGACGCTGTTCGCCATCGTGCCCATCGTCACCGTCGCCCTGACGCTGGTCTCGGCATTCCCCGTCTTTTCCACCATGACCGCCCATGTCAAACTCTTCCTGATCTCGAATCTGGTTCCCCAGTCGGCAGGGAAGATGTTCACCTTTTACGTGACCCAGTTCACGGAAAATGCGGCCAGGCTCACGGCCCTCGGCATCGTTTTCCTGATCGCCACCGCCCTTACCCTGATGCTCACCACCGACCATGTCTTCAATACGATCTGGCGGGTATCGAGAAAGCGCAGCATGATGCACAAGATACTGATCTACTGGGGCATGCTGACGATCGGGCCGCTTCTCATCGGATCGAGCCTCTCCATCACTTCCTGGCTGCTCGGACAATCCTCCGGTGTTGCCCACCACGGCGCATTCTTCCTGAAGATACTCCCTGCCCTGCTCACCGTATCGGCGATGAGCCTGCTCTACATCATCGTCCCGAATGCACCCGTCCCCAAGCGCCACGCCTTCATGGGAGGCCTGCTTGCCGGCTTCGCCTTCGAACTGATGAAGATCGGTTTCGGATGGTACATCACCCATTTCACCACCTACAAGCTGGTTTACGGCGCTTTTGCCAGCATCCCGGTTTTCCTGCTCTGGATCTATCTCTCCTGGGTGATCATGATCTCCGGTGCGCTTTTCACAGCATGCCTGCCCCTTTACGGCCAAGTCCAGGGACGGATTTTCCCCGGCAAGCGATTCCACGATGCAGTAAAGCTGCTCGAAGCCCTCCACATCGCTCACCAGGAAGGAAAAGCAATGCCCATCGAAGCGCTGCGCGAACATACCGGACTCCACTTCGATGAAATCGCTTCCCTGCTTGTCGTGCTCGCAGGCCCGGGATTCACCAGCGAAACCCAGGATGGCGCCTGGATGCTCGGCAAGGATGCGAACCGCATCCTGCTCTCCGACATCTACAGGACGACCGTCTTCGATCCGATCGCCCCTCTTCCCGAATCACTCGACAAGCGGCTATTGGATGCGATCGATGGCGCGCTGAACATCCCGCTGGACGCCATGGATCATGGAAGCTGATATAATCCTGCCATGATCCGCATCCTGCTCATCCTGTTGTTCATTTCCATTCCCGCCCATGCGGATGACTTCTTTTTCAACGACATGTCGGGAAAGCCGATCAGGCTTGCAAACTACAGAGGAAAATGGGTGCTGGTCAATTTCTTTTCGATGACCGATGCCGATTCGACAGCCGAGCTTCCCGATCTCGTCTCCCTGCAAAATGCGCACAAGAACATCGTCGTCATTGGCGTGGTCATGAACTGGAAGAATGCGAAATCGGTCGCGGCCTTCGCCAAGACGAACCATCTGCCCTACACGATCGCGCTCGGGAACGACGACATCGTCGACCAGATCGGTGATTTTCCCCGCCTTCCCGCAAACTTCCTCTACAGTCCTTCGGGTGATCTTGCCGCTGCAAGATCAGGCAGCGTCACGAAAGACGATATCGAGCGCCTCATCAAATAGCACCGTTCCGGTGCATATTTCACCGAAAAAATGCGTTTTTGCCAATGAAATGGCGCGCCAACGTGCATATTCGCTTGGTATGCATTTTGCATATTCAAGATGGATGAAATTTATTTCATGGATATGCGCACTAAACTCAGTCTGAATTCAGAACTTCCGGTCGACCCGTCGCGAATACTCGACACGCTGGTGAACAATCTCGACGGGATGGTCTATCGTTGCCGTCTAGACGACGAATGGACCATGCTCTTCGTCAGCCAGGGCTGTCTCAATCTTACGGGCTATGCGCCCCAGGACCTGATCGGAAATTCAATCGTCTCGTATGAATCGATCACCCATTTCGAAGACAGGGAAAGAATCAGGGCAGAAATCGGGATGGCCTTATCAATGGGATCGCGCTTTTCGGTTCGCTACAGGATATATACGAAATCGGGCATTCTGAAATGGGTGCACGAGCGCGGCGCCGGCGTGCAGGACGAGAACGGCGAACTCGTTCTCGAAGGCTTCATCGAAGACGAGACGATGAACAGGGAGACGATGGAGGCGCTGAGAAATGCGGAACATTATTACCGCAACCTCGTCGAGAATGCATCCATCGGCATCTTCCAGACCACGATCGACGGCCATTATCTTTCGGCCAATCCGGCGTTGGCCAGAATTTACGGTTATTCCTCTCCAGAAGAGCTGATTCGGGCGTTGTCCGACATCGGGCGCCAGCTGTATGTGGACGGAAACAGACGAGAAGAATTCAGGCACCAGATGCAGCTTCACGGTGAAGTCACCAACTTCGAATCGGAAGTCTACAGAAAGGATGCCAGCAAGATATGGATCTCCGAAAATGCCCACATGGTGCGCAACGTCAACGGCGATCTGGTCTGCTACGAAGGAACGGTCCATGACATTACCGAACGCAAGCTCCATCAGACCCTGCTTGAACGTCAGGCGAATTACGATGTGCTCACCGGACTCCTCAATCGGAACCTGCTCCACAAGATGCTCGAACAGAGCATTTCAAGGGCAGGCAGGCTGGGTTATTTCCTGGCCGTCGTTTTCGTCGATCTCGACAACTTCAAGTTCATCAACGACAGCCTCGGACACGCCGCTGGAGACAGCCTGCTCGTAGAGGTGGCCACACGTCTCAAGGAATGCCTGAGATCGAGCGATACCGTGGTAAGGCAGGGTGGCGACGAATTCGTCCTGGTCCTGAACGATCATTACAGGATAGGCTCCATCGTCACGCTGCTCCAGCGCGTGCTGAACGAAATCGGCAGGCCGATCATGCTGTCAGGCAGGGAGTTCCAGGTCGGAGCGAGCCTGGGCACCGCAATCTATCCGCAAGACGGCAACGACGCTCAGAGCCTGCTCAAGCATGCCGATGCGGCGATGTATGCCGCGAAAAACAAGGGGAGAAACAATTTCCAATTTTATACCAGTGAACTCAACCGGGTTGCCGACGAGCGGCTGAATATAGAAAACGCCCTGCGAATCGCCATCGAGCAGGATGAGCTCGATGTCTTTTTCCAGCCTAAGGTCGACTCGAAAAGGCGAATTCTCGGACTGGAGGCATTGGCCCGATGGAGCAGTGCAGAATGGGGAAACGTCTCGCCGGAGCGCTTCATTCCGATCGCGGAAGAAACGGGGCTCATCATTCCGCTCACCGAACTTGTACTGCAGAAGGCGTTCGCCGCAACCTCGAAATGGAACGAGCGGCTGAACAGCCCCTTGAAAATTGCAGTGAACCTTTCACCCAGGCTTTTTCTCGACAGAGAGATTGTGCGACGGATAGAAAGACTGATGACTGCAGCCGACCTGCCTGCCTTCTCGGTCGAGCTCGAAATCACCGAAAGCGTCTTCATGGGCGACAGCGAAAAGACGCTGAGCATCCTGCACGAACTCAAATCGCTCGGCTTCACGCTCGCCATGGACGATTTCGGGACGGGCTATTCATCCCTGGGCTACCTGAGACGGTTTCCGCTCGACATCATCAAGATGGACAGATCGCTCGTCACTGGAATCGAGCATGAAGAAGAGGTCGCCAAGATCGCAAGAGCCGTCATTTCCCTCGGAAAGAGCCTTGGGAAGACTGTTGTCGCGGAAGGCGTCGAGAATGAAGCGCAGTTTCAATTCCTCGAAGGTCAGGGCTGCCACGAATTCCAGGGCTATCTGATCTCCAAGCCCCTGTCCGGGAAGGAGCTTTCGCTCATGCTGTTCAGAAGCGCCCATCCCTGAAATCGGCGAGCGCCTGGAAAACTTCCTCCTGCGTGTTCATCACGAACGGGCCGTACTGGACGACAGGCTCCTTGAGCGGTTTTCCGGCGACAAGGATGAACCTAGCAGACCTATCCGCCTTCAGCGTCACGCCATCCCCCTTGGAAAGTATGCCCAGCCTCTTCTCTGGAAGGATCCTGCCCGAAACTTCGACATCCCCACGGCAGGGAACGATGAAGGCATTGTGGGTCGATGGAATCGAAACCGCATGCTCTGCACCTTCAGGCAGTTCGACATCGAGATAGAGCGGCTCCGTGTCTTCCCTTGCCATCGCCCCTTCGACATCGCCGATTTTTCCTGCGATCACCCTGATTTTCGCGCCCGAATCAGAGCTGAAAGAAGGAATGCCCGATGCGGGAAAGTCGCGATACCATGGATCGCACATTTTCCTTTTCGAAGGCAGGTTGATCCAGAGCTGGAACCCTTCCATGAGTCCATCCTCCTGCTCCGGCATCTCGGAATGGACAATCCCGCGTCCTGCGGTCATCCACTGCACGCCCCCGGATTCGAGCAGCCCTTCGTTCCCCTTGTTGTCCCTGTGCCGCATCCTTCCGGCAAGCATGAGCGTCACCGTCTCGAACCCGCGATGCGGATGGTCCGGGAAACCCGCGATGTAATCCTCAGGATCGATGTTTCTGAAGAAATCGAGCATCAGGAAAGGATCGAGCCTTGCATGCAGCTCCTGTCCGATGAGGCGAGTCAGCTTAACGCCTGCACCGTCGCTGGTCTCCAGTCCCGATACTATTCTTTCGAGCGTCCTTTCCATCACCTGATCTCCGCGATGCGCTGCCTGTAGGCCCATTGCCCGTGCCATGCCCTGGATACCCGTTGCGGATAATCTGGTCGCCCGAGGCTGCCGTTGTATCTGCCAAGCGCCCTGAAGAGATCGCCGTGCTCGACATCAAGGTAATAGCGCAAGATGGTGCATCCGTACCTGAGGTTCGTTCTCAGCTGAAAAAGATCCTGTTCCGGCGCGCCGATCTCGCCCACCCAGAAAGGCATCACCTGCATGTATCCCCGCGCGCCCGCATTGGAAACGGCATATTTCCTGAAATTGCTTTCGACCTGGATGAGCGCGAGCACGAGCTGAGGATCGAGTCCAGCGCGGCTCGCCTCGTACTGGACGGTCTTCAGGAAATCTGTCCTGGTTTCGTCGTCAGGCATGCGAACCTTGAGACGCTTCGACATTTCGGTCAGCCAGGCCATTCCCTCTTCGGGCGTATTGAAGACCATGTGCGGACTCGATTCGTCGCTCACGGATTGCTGCAGCACTGCCTTGACGCTAGCCGAGAGCACTTCATAGGCCTGGTCTCCCGCATAAGCGCAGGAGGCCCAGAGTAACAGCAGCCCGATCAGGCAGCGCATAATTCCCCGAGGAAGGCGGCTGCCTCCAGGATGGGAATCGATTTGGCCGCCGCTTCCCGCCTTCCCTGGTATTCGACCTGACCTTCTTTCAATCCCCTTTCACCGACGACGATCCGGTGGGGAATGCCGATGAGTTCCATGTCGGCAAACATCACGCCGGGACGCTCGTCCCGATCGTCCAGCAGCACATCGATTCCAGCTTCCATGAGTTTTGCATAGAGCGATTCGGCCGCTTCCCTCACGATGTCGCTCTTCTTCATACCGATCGGCACGATCGCGACCCTGAAAGGGGCGATCGCATCGGGAAAAGAGATGCCCTTGTCGTCATGGTTCTGCTCGATCGCAGCCGCGACGATCCTCGATACGCCAATGCCGTAGCAGCCCATTTCCATGATTCTCGATTTGCCGGATTCGTCCAGAAAGGAAGCCTGCAGTTTCTCGGAATATTTCGTCCTCAATTGGAAGATATGGCCTACCTCGATCCCCCTGCAGATTTCGAGCTTTCCTTTGCCGTCAGGGCTGGGGTCGCCTTCCACGACGTTCCTGATATCCTCGAATTTCGGCACATCCAGATCCCGCCCGAAATTCACGCCCTTGAGATGATGGCCGTTCTCGTTGGCACCGCAGACGAAATCCGACATCATCGATACGGCCCTGTCGGCAATCACGGGAATCTTTGCTCCTACCGGGCCGATGTATCCCGGCCTGCATCCCATGAAGCGCTCGACTTCCTCCTCTGTTGCGAAGCGCCAATCTCCCAGGATCTTGCCGAGCTTGATCTCGTTGAACTGGTGATCCCCTCTCAGCAGCACCAGATGCGGCTGGCCATCCTGGATGACGAGCAGGGATTTGACGAGCGTATCGGGGGCGACGCCCATGAAGCTCGAGACCTCCTCTATCGTCTTGGCGCCAGGGGTCGGCACCTTGGAAAGCGCCATTTTCCCTTCCTGCCTTTTTCCTTCGGGGAAGACGGCCTCGGCAAGCTCGACGTTCGCCGCATAGTCCGAATCCGGGCAGAAGGCGATCGCATCTTCCCCCGAATCGGCGAGCACGTGGAATTCGTGCGAACCGGTTCCGCCTATCGAACCTGTGTCGGCCGCGACAGCCCTGAATTTGAGCCCGAGCCGCTCGAAAATCCGGCAGTAGGTCGCATGCATGATGCGGTATGTCTCCTCGAGGCTCTCGAAATTCGCGTGGAAAGAATAGGCATCCTTCATGACGAATTCGCGGGCTCGCATCACGCCGAATCTCGGCCGTATCTCGTCCCTGAATTTGGTCTGGATCTGGTAGAAATTGAGCGGAAGCTGCTTGTAGCTCTTCACCTCGCGTCTGGCAACGTCGGTGATCACTTCCTCGTGGGTAGGACCGAAGCAGAAGTCCCGCTGATGCCTGTCCTTGAGCCTTAGAAGCTCCGCGCCGTAGAATTCCCATCGCCCCGATTCCTGCCAGAGTTCGGCCGGCTGGACGGCGGGCATCAGGAGCTCGATCGCGCCTGATGCATCCATTTCCTCGCGCACCACGGCCTCAACCTTCCTCAACACTTTCAGCCCCATGGGCATCCAGGTATACAGCCCGCTTGCAAGCCTTCTGATCAGCCCCGCTCTCAGCATCAGCCTGTGGCTGACGAGCTCGGCTTCCGAGGGTGCCTCCTTGAGTGTTGAAATGAAGAATCTTGAGGTGCGCATTTCGAATGTCCATGGTTTTAAGAGTAGCCTATTTTATCGTGAACAGCCTATTTTGAATAAGGTTCTTCAGCCTTTCATTAAGCCATAAAATATGAAAGAATTGTGGCATTGAGAGAATTGAACGGGGCCGAGCATGATAGACCGCGATGGATACCGCCCCAACGTCGGCATCATTCTTTGCAATTCGAAGAATGAAGTGTTCTGGGGCAAACGGATAAAGCAGCATTCATGGCAGTTCCCGCAGGGCGGGATCAAGCACGGAGAGACGCCAGAACAAGCCATGTACCGTGAACTGATGGAGGAGGTTGGCCTCTCCCCCCATCATGTGAAGATACTGGGAAGAACCAGGGAATGGCTGCGCTACGAAGTGCCGCAAAACTGGGTGAGACGGGAGTGGAGCAACCGCTACAAGGGGCAGAAACAGATATGGTTTCTTCTGAGGCTCGTGGGGCGTGACTGCGATGTCTGCCTGCGCTCGTCGGAGCATCCCGAATTCGACGCCTGGCGCTGGAGCCATTACTGGGTGCCATTGAATTCAGTGATCGAATTCAAGCGCAATGTGTACAAGAACGCCCTTGAGGAGCTCTCGAGATTCCTCCATATTCCGCCCAGGCAGGAAGAAGAATCCAGAATCATGACCGTCTGAATCACCCAATCCGAGTCAAAGCCTGAGCATTCCACATGGAAGACATGAGGAAAATAGTCAGGCTAGCATGGCCGGTACTGATCGCCCAACTCGCGCTGATCGGAAACAGCGTCATCGACACGGCCATGGCCGGTCGCCTCTCACCGGTTGACCTTGCTTCCGTCGGCATAGGCGCATCCATTCTGGTCACGATCCTGATGTCCCTCCTCAGCGTGCTTTTCGCGCTGCCGCCCCTGATCGCCCATCTTTACGGCGCCAACAGGTCCGGCGAAATCGGGCATGAGCTGCAGCAAAGCATCTGGATATCCGTCATCATTGCAATCGCAGCCATCCTGCTGCTTGAGCATCCCGCCCCCTTCATCGCCGTTTCCGATCTGCAGCCTGACGTCGAGGCAAAAGTAAGAGCCTATCTCGCTGCGTCCGCATGGGAAGTGCCGCCCACCATCGCACTGCGCCTGTTTTTCGGACTTTCCACGGGAATAGGCCATCCAAGGCCCGTGATGGTGACCAATCTGGCGGCTCTTCTGATGAAGATCCCCCTCAATTCCGTTTTCATGTTCGGTCTCGCCGGCATGCCGAAACTGGGCGGTCCCGGATGTGCGGTTGCAACAGCGGTCGACGCATGGCTGGTGGCGTTTGCCGCCTGGTATTGGTGCCTCAGCCACCCTTCTTACGCGGCATTCAAACTCAGCGCGCGAATCGAGAAGCCCGACTGGAGGGCGATCCTGGCTTTTTTGAGACTGGGCATTCCCATAGGACTCACTTTCGCCGCTGACGTCACCGCATTCACCTTCATGGCCCTTTTCATCGCAAGACTCGGCCCTGTCGTATCGAGCGCTCACCAGATTGCCGCGAACCTTGCCGCGATCGCATTCATGTTCCCGCTTTCCATAGGCAATGCGACTTCCGTCCTGGCAGGGCAAGCGCTTGGCGCAAATTCACCGGAGCACGCACGCCGCATTGCCTGGAATGGAATCGGGATCGGCATGGGCGCCGCGCTTGCGATCAGTTTGACGCTCTGGAGCTGCGCGTCCCTCATCGCAGCGCTCTATACGCCTCACCAGGAAGTGAGAAAAATGGCGATTCCGCTGATCGTGCTGGTCGGATTCTACCATCTTGCCGATGCGCTCCAGGCGGTAGCAGTCAACGCATTGCGGGGATACAAGAAATCGGGCGTGCCCATGTTCATCTACACCATTGCACTCTGGGGGCTCGGCATAGGCTGCGGAATCCTGCTCGGCCTGACCGACACTTTCGGTCCTGCCCGCGGCGCATCGGGATTCTGGATTGCCGCGATCGCGAGCCTTTGGGTCGTCGCGATACTCGTTTCGCTTTATCTCGACTGGGTCAGCAGACATTGGGTACGCCGATAGCCTGCCAAAATCATGAGCATGAAATCTCATAATAGAGGACAATTGCAGCAAAATGCCAAGGTGTCTGCATGACCGTCATACGCTTACTGCTCTTGATCCTCGTGTCCGCAGCGACGCTCGCCCCGAGCGCCCACGCGCAAAAGATCACCTGCGGAGCCTATACTGAAGCGGCAGAAAGCATCGCTTCCGGCAAGGGTAAGATTCCGGAATTCCTGATTCCCGGGTCCGCGCACGGCAACGCCTATATCGAGGGGTTGGGACGAAAGCAGTTCCAGGATCTCTCCACGCTTTATCGGAATTTCATCCAGAGAAATCCGCTTTTATCCGACTGGTTCGCCCCTCTGGTTGCCGCAATGTGCATCAGGAAAGGCGAGATGGGAAATGCTTTCGACAACATCGGCATGGTCATTCAGGAATGCAACGTTTCGCCTAAAAACAAAAACGAATTCGAGGATCGCATGCAATGTCTTATGGAAAGCGACATCGTGACTTCCGCCGAACTGGCGAACCTCGTTGCCGAAAAATCGAATGCGCTTGTCCATGCCTCGAAGTGACCCCATGCCTCCGCATGAAGAGTTGCACGACAGGGTTCGAGGTCATTATGATGGGAAACCCGATTTCCCATATGCAGCTCCATGAAGAAACTCAGAATGCTGAACGCAACGCCTCCCGAATCTTCCATGCCTCTTTTCCGAAAAGTTGCGTCTATCCTTTTCCTGCTCCTGCTCGTCCTGGTTGCAGGCGCCTTGGGTTACATGATGATCGAGCACTGGTCCTTCCTCGACGGGCTCTACATGACGGTCATCACCATATCAACCGTCGGTTACGGAGAAGTCCATCCCCTCGATGGGAACGGCAGGCTCTTCACCATGGCCCTGATCATTTTCGGTTCCGGCATTTTGCTGTACAGCGTTTCGATGATCACCGCATTCATCGTTGAAGGCGAACTGACGGACATTTTGAAGAGGATGAAAATGAAGAATACCATCGATGACATGCAGAACCACTACATCATCTGCGGCTTCAGCCAGACAGGCTACTACGTCGTTGAAGAGCTGCTGAAATCGAAAAAGCCCATCGTCGTGATCGAAACGGACCGAAACAAAATCGAAGCATTGATGTCGCGGAGCATCCCCCATGTCGAAGGCGATGCGACATCGGAAAGCGCACTGGAAGCTGCAGGCATCGCGCGGGCATACGGTTTAATCACCACCTTGCATACCGATGCGGAAAATCTGTTCGTCGTGCTGACGGCCAAAGGGCTCACCCCCCATCTCAGGGTGATTGCAAAGGCAGTCGAAGAGAAATCTCGCGAAAAACTGATCAAGGTTGGTGCGGACGGCGTGGTCATGCCGAATGCGATCGGCGGCCTGCGCATGGTATCCGAAATGGTACGTCCGAATGTCGTCAATTTCCTCGACCTCATGCTGCGTACCAAGGAGCAGACCATCCGGGTGGAAGAGATACTGGTCGTCACCGATTCTCCCCTCATCGGAAAAACCCTCACGGAAACAGGCATCGTTCACATCCCTGACGTCACGATCATCGCCCTTTCCCAGGACGGAAACTATCTCATCAACCCGCCTCGCGACACCGTCATCAGAGAACACATGGTCATCGTCCTGATGGGAACGGTCGAAGCCATCAACCAGATCAGGCTTGAAAACGGAAGCTGATCTCAGGAAATGCGGCAAGCATTCAGGAGCGCTCTTTTTCCACCGATTTCCCTTCCGCTGCGCTTGGCACCATACTTTCGATGATGAGGCGCAGTTGCGCGATTTCGCTCTTCATGTCCTGAATCGAATCCGAAGCATTCAAACTCCTGTCCCTGTCGATGAAAAGCGTGGCGAAAAGTGCGGTCAGGTACCCGAACATCGCAGCTGCATAAATCGACACGCAAAGGCTGACGAGCCGCCCGCCTGTCGTCTGGATGGAATAGGCCGTGCCAATGTTCGTCATCTGCATGGCCGTCCACCAAAGCGCCCTCGAATAGGTGTGTATGCTCTGCGGCGAACTCGAATTTCCCTCGAAATGCAGCATGCCGGCAGCGCCTGCGAACATCACAACCAGGGTGAGCGCAAGCGCATAACCAGCCCCCCTGTGTCCGAGCGCACGGCGCAGGGAATGCAGTCCCTCGATCGCGGACAGGAACAGCCAGATCACCTGCATGCCGAACGTGGCAGTCAATGCGCGAACCACCGTGAAGGACTGCAAATAGGGGAAGAAACGCAACACCGAAAACAGGATGGCAATGACGAAAAGCCAGTGCTTTCTGAGAAAGACACGCTTGTCTTCCGCAGTGGCGAGCCGCATGGCGAAATACAGGATGAACAGGAACCAGATCCCCGAGCCCAGTATCGAAAGCACGTCGTTCATGCCGTAGACGAGTTCCAGGATGAGCACGCAGAACCAGACGAAGCTCAAAAACAGCATCGGCACGATAAGCCGCTTTTCGAGCGCAAAACGAGTTTTTCCGTTCATGAGATTTTCTTGTGCTTATACTTGAAATTGAAGCATTATGCGACAAAGAAAGATGCCGGAAAAGGAGCAAACATGATAGAAATCATGAATGATTTCCCTGAAAATGTCGTCGGTATCAAAGCGAAAGGACGCGTCACCAGGGAAGACTACGAAATGATACTGATCCCGAAAATAGAGCGTGCGCTTCAAAAACACGACAAGATCAACTGCTATTACGAACTCGGGTCAGCATTTTCCGGAATGGATTCAGGCGCGATGTGGGAAGACACCCTCGTCGGACTCGAGCATCTTTCGAAATGGGGCAAGATCGCCGCAGTCACTGACGTATCCTGGATAGCTCACGAGCTCTCGGCGTTCCGCTTCCTGATGCCGGGAAAACTGAGGGTTTTTCCGACGAGCGAAGTGCAGACGGCCAGAAAATGGGTATCCAAAACTTGACTGTCTCAGGCACTTGCCGGGCAAAGGATCGCTCTTATGACAAATCTGCCCGGATGCGCCAATTCGACAAGATGAAGTTCGCTCAAGAAGGTCCTGCACTGTCTGTCCAGCGCCAGGAACAGCTGCCCGCAATGGCACATGAATTTGAGCTTCGGGTTGACTTTGTCATCCCTGACCAGCATGCCTTCGGCGAGTTGCGGCAGCAGCAGGGAAACATGACGCCAGATCAATTCGCTTGCACAATAGCCGAAAAGTTTTTCCGCCGCATGGTTGCACTCGAGAATCATGCCGCGATAGTCCAGTATCAGCGCTGCTGCCTCACCGCAGTACTCGTCCTTTTCTTCAGTCCGGTTAAACATATACATGATGCCCCCATGTCAGCCATGCTGTGACAATAAAAACAAGTGGATCGCCAAGCAAGCCGAAAGTTCCATTAAAGATATTTCATATCTTATTGAATTACAGACAGGAACCTATCCTGATTCGACTCTGTCACATGCATGTCTGTCGAGTTTTTCGGCAGTTCACTTTGAATGGAGGCATGAATGAAAAAGAGCATATTCACCATCGCAATGATTACGGCATCGATCGCTACCGCCCAGGCGGCAACCGGTTTCTATGCCGGCGCGACCATAGGCCAGGCACGCGACGACATGACAGGGCTGAGCAAGAGCACGGACACGGACTATTCTCTGCTTGCGGGATATCAATTCAACCGCTATTTTTCGCTCGAGGGAAATTACGCTGACTACGGCAAGCAGACGTATTACACGGGTCAGGGCGCCAAGAACAGTTCGTGGGGGCTGTATGCAGTCGGATACCTGCCGATTTCCAGCATATCGGATGGATTGTCGCTCTATGGCAAACTCGGCATGGCACAGGCCCACACATCGACAGATCTCATGGGGTCATCGAATCGCAACCATCTTGCCTACGGCGCAGGTCTTCAGTATGCGGTCCGCTCAAATGTCGATCTTCGAGCAGGTTACGACAGGGTATCAGTCGGCAACGGAACCACCATCGCCCAGTCGAATATCAGCAGCTACTCGATCGGGGCAATTTATCATTTCTAATTGAATGGTCGCGGCCTTGCGGCCGCGCCCCCCCTGCAATATCCTATAGACGCAGACAAGAACAGGCACCTTCAAAATCAGCGCATTTCATGCAAACAATCAGGGGAAACAGGTGAATACATTGCTGGACCAATTGAAATCGATGACGGCAATCGTCGCCGATACAGGCGATATCGAAGCGATCCGCCATCACAAGCCCGAGGACGCAACAACCAATCCTTCGCTCCTTCTGAAAGCCGTGGCTCTGCCCGAATATGTCCCGCTGATCGACGATGCGCTCTCCTGGGCCAGAAGCCAGAGCCGCGATCGCGAACAGCAGATTCATGATGCATGCGACAAGCTCGCGGTAGACGTGGGTCTCGAAGTTCTCGAGATCGTGCCGGGGCGCATTTCAACCGAAGTCGATGCAAGACTCTCGTTCGACACTCAGGCTACACTGGCCAAGGCGAGGAAACTGATCCGCCTCTACAACGAGGCCGGAATCGGCAACGAAAGGGTTTTGATCAAGATCGCCTCCACCTGGGAAGGTATAAGGGCGGGCGAGGTTCTCGAACATGAAGGCATCCACTGCAACCTGACGCTGATGTTCGGATTCGCACAGGCTCGCGCTGCGGCCGAGGCCGGCGTCACGCTGATTTCACCCTTCGTCGGTCGCATCATGGACTGGCACAAGGCAAAAGGTATGGCATTCGCACCGGAAGATGACCCAGGCGTAGTTTCAGTAAGAAGAATTTACCAGTACTACAAGGAACACGGTTATCCCACTACGGTCATGGGCGCATCGTTTCGCAACAGCGGTGAAATCATCGCCCTGGCAGGCTGCGACCGCCTGACTATCGGGCCCAACTTCCTTGAGGAACTGCAGAATACAGAAGGCGTTCTGGAGCGTGCCTTGCGTTATGAGGGACAGGTCAAGCCACGCCCACCTTCCATGACCGAGGCGGAATTCCGCTGGGCTATGAATGAAGATGCCATGGCCACGGAGAAGCTCGCTGAAGGAATTCGGAATTTCACCGCAGACCAGATCAAGCTGGAGAAACTGCTTTCCGATAAACTTTAGCCGCAACCTGGCGCTGCTCTTTCAGCGCCGTGGCTTCGACATAACCTGAAGGTTAGTCTGCGCCTCAACCTGGTTCTGCTCCTTCAGAGCTTGGGTTGTGGCTTCGACATA
This sequence comes from Pseudomonadota bacterium, assembly GCA_021811205.1. Next base: position 346 of record JAJZPK010000012.1, on the reverse strand, counting down.
ACCTGAAGGTTAGTCTGCGCCTCAACTTGGTTCTGCTCCTTCAGAGCTTGGGTTGTGGCTTCGACATAACCTGAAGGTTAGTCTGCGCCTCAACTTGGTTCTGCTCTTTCAGAGCTTGGGTTGTGGCTTCGACATAACCTGAAGGGGCATCTATCCCTTGACAGCAAGTAAACTCTCTGCCATAATTGACTCAACATCAGGAGAAAATCATGGCAGAGAAATTTACTTTCAAGCTGAATCGCCCCGGGTTTCGTGGAGGCTGTTTGGTTTAAGTGACGTTGACAGGCTCCGTGTTGGCTAACTGCCGGTAGTATTGTGCCTCAGCTTCTGCGGGCGGTATATAGCC
>JAJZPK010000011.1 GCA_021811205.1 Pseudomonadota bacterium | reverse complement strand
CGGCTTTCATTCAGCGCGTCTTCCGCCTTCATGCGTTCCGTGAGATCGCGCACGATGCAGACGAAATGCCTGGCTCCGCTCAAGAAGAATTCGGCGACAGCCATCTCGTACGGGAAGAGGGTTCCGTCGCTTCTTTTCGCCTCCCCTTCTATTCCCGAACATCCGCCCTTTCTGCAGACCGAGTTCTCTGGGCATTTTCCGGAAACGCACTCCGAAAGCCCCTGCAAAAGAGAAAAAACCGTTTTGCCGGATTCGTATTCGCAGCCGAAGCTTTTCTGCGCCGAAGGATTGCATGACTTAACGATCCCGCTTTCGTCCGTCATGATCACCGCTTCCGGAATGTTGTCCAGAATGGCCCTTGCCCGTGCTTCTTCTTCCTTCAGGCTGCGGACGAGCGGACGAGTGCTGCGGAATAGTGCAAATCCCCCCATCCCCGATATCAGCATGAATGCTGAAAAAGCGAAAAGTAGCTGACTCCGCATGGGAGAATAAAGTTTTCCGGCATCGATCCTGTCGACCATGCCAAGACCGAGTTCATCGACAGTGCGGTAAGCCACCATCAGAATCCTTCCCCTGCCGTCGCTGCCTATCGACATTCTCCCCTTTCTCCCGTATGCCATCGGACTTTCCCCTGGAAAGGACGGGAAGCATTTTTCATTCGAACAGAGCAGGATTTCGCCCGAATCGCGCAAACTTCTGTCGAACCCTTCTTCAAGACTGGGCAAGTCGGTCTCCATCCAGAGTTCGCCGATTTTCATTCCGCCACTGTAAAGCGGCGCAGTCGATATCAGATGCAAACCCTTGCGCCAGAGCAGCCAGGCAGGGTTGTGAAGAGAAAGTCTTATTCCGCCATCGAAGGCGTCAGGACGATTCCCGGCAAGATCGACCATCCTGCCGTTCTTGTCGCTCACCCAGATCGCCCTGACGCCGTCCGCCTTCTGCGCATCAAAAACCTTCGACAGATCCCGATTGTCCTTCATCAGGGCAGCGATTCTTTCCGTCTCGCCAGACGATTCGAGAACAAAATCCCGCAGATTTATCGCATCGACGCGCAGCGCATCAGCGAGCGTCCTCTGGAAACCGCTCATATCCTCCTTGGCCAGCACTTCCATTCCGACAATCCCGGAAATCAGTCCTATACATGTCATGAGAACGATGCCCTGCGCGCCGATCTGCCTGTCCGGCCTGTCTGCGTAGAACTCGGCAATTCCAGGCGCCTTTTTCAGGAAGAAGAACAGCGCAATGCACAAAGCGGCCAACCCAGCCGAAGATCGCCAGCCCATTCCGTCTCTGGCGAGCCAGTAGTCGAAGAGTTCTTCTCCGAAAAGCAAATTCAGGAAATGGGCCAGGATGCAGCCGAACGAGACGACAGCAAGAAGAAGCCAGAGCGCCTGCGTGAACAGGACGATTTTCCCCGATCGCCGCCCCAGGGAAACGATCAGTCCTGAAAAAAGGAGGGACAGAGACAATTCGGGAAAGGCAGCCGCGTTGGAAAGGGCCAACAAGGCCGCAGGAAGGCCGAGATAATGCGCCTTCCGCAGCGCAATCCCTGTGCCGCAAAGCGCACAGCAAAGCGCAGCTGAAGCACTTGGCATGGTCAGTCCGGCTGCGGCGACCAGCGCCCCCATAAGCAGATCGTTATTATTTCTTGCCAGAGCCAATCCATTCCCCTTATAGATGCTGCAGCAGCCTCGGGCTCATAGTCTTGTTTCGCTAGATTTTACCCGTAAAGTTTGATCTCGGACAATCGGATCGTTCATGGCGATTGAAACCCCCGATCGCATCAGCTGCCTGACTGACTGGAAATTGGCTGGCCTATAACGTCATGCAGGGATGGAAGAACCGGAAAAATCAGGGACTTCGAGCCTGACGAGTACCCTTCTTCCTTACATGGCCCGGGAAAAGCTCAGGAACCACTGATTTATTTCCACACGGTCGCGACGCGACTTTACGGGATGAGATTCGAGGCGCGCGGCGAAGTCGAATGGTTATTCCATTCGCGAGCCGCGCAACAAAGAAAATCGCCCGCAAAGCCCCGTCCCAATTGGGTTGCGTAAAAATCGAGCGCTTGCTTTGTCGCGCTCCTTGATGTCGTAGGCCCGGCTACGATCTGCGTCACGCTTCGCGCAATCATCTCGATTTTCCCAGCAACGCGACCTACGCGGGAATAAATCAGTGGTTACCTTAATCCTGCAGGAATTGCGCGATCGTACGGGCAAAGGTGTTCACGTCGATGGGCTTGTCGATATAGCCGTCGAAACCGCTCGCAAGGAGTTGTTCGCGCTCGCCCTTCATGGCGCTGGCCGTCAGCGCCACAATCGGAATATGCGTTGTCCGCGCGTTTGACTTGATGTGCTTCATCGCTTGCCTGCCATCCATAACCGGCATTCGCAGATCCATCAGGATCAAATCCACAGGCTCCGATTCCGTGATTTCAACGGCATCCCTGCCGTTGGATGCACTGAGCGTCTCGTGCCCGGCCAGTTCAAGGGTAATGCAGGTCAGCTGCAGGTTGAGCTCGTTGTCATCGACCACCAGGATTCTGCTCATGATTCCGCCCCATCGAAGCATACACAACGATCCCCGCCTGAATTTGCGGCCGCCGCCATGCGATTTTTCAGCTGCGCCACCAGTTCGTCTGGGTTGAAAGCGCCGATGCCGAATTGCGCGCATCCAAAGGAAGCGGTGAAATGCCCAATCTCTCCACCAGGAAGGGGGAATTTGTGGATGCGTATGCGCAATCTCAGTTTCTCGGCGACACGCTCGGCGATAGATTGGGTGGTCCCAGTCAAGATCAGCATGAAGGAAGCTTCGCTGATGCGGATCAGCACATCTCCTTCCCGGGTAACGACATTGACCAGCTCGACGACATCCTTGAGTGCAGCCACGTCCCAGCGCTGGCCATATTTCTCGACATAGTCATCGTAACCATCCATCCGCCATCCGACCAGCGAAAAGGTCTGGCCGTACCGCTCAGCCCGGTTGCATTCCTGAGCCAAGCGCAGGTGCTTGTAGCGCAGATTGTAGCAACGCAGAACACTGTCCATTAATCGCGCCTGGACGGGATACAGCAATTCCATGGAGCGCAGTTCTCTCAACAAATCGGTGCGGCTGGTGTTTCCCTTGGTCAGCACCTTTTCCACTTCCTGTCCAAGCCTCATCACTTCTTCGCGAGTCAAATCCTTGGCCGAGAATATGACGACCGGTATATCGCAGGCCGTCGGGTGGCGCTTCAGTTCCTCGACCACTTCGAAACCGCTGATGCCCGGCATCATCAAATCCAGTATGATCAAATCAGGATCGTGTTCGATAGCCGCCTGAATGCCATCGTGACCGTTGGCAGCCAGCAACAGGCGATAACCCTGACCACGCAGACATTCCTTGATGTACTCGCGCACACTGGCTTCATCGTCGATTATCAGTACGGTCATGCCTGGAGCATGAGAGCTTTGCCGGCCATGGCGGGTGATCAGATTGACGAGTTCGTTCTTGGACACCTGCTTGTCCATTGTATCGACCGTGCCCAGAGAGAAACTCGGCGATTCGGCATCGCCACCCAGCAACACGATCGGGATTTGACGCGTAGCCTTGCGAGAGCGAAGCAGATGCAATTGGCGATAAATGTCCACAGGGTCTTCCGGGATTCCGACCATGATCAGGAAAGGACATTTCTCTTCGGCATACTGTTCTACCTCGGCCAAGTCGCACATTTCACCTTGGTAGCCTTCCACCTTCAGCAGCGAGATCACCGAGGCAGCACGGGCCCTGTCGTTGTCCACGATCAGAATGACCGGCAATTCGACCAATTCCGGAATTTGCTCTTCCACTACTTCCATGGAAGATTGGTGCTCCATCATCCCTTGCTGATGCTCATCAATGGATACCGGAATCACTTCGCCTTCAATGCTTGCCAATCGCACTGGCAAAGTAAAAGCAAACATGCTGCCGGCGCCTGGCGTGCTTTCCACCCGGATTGAACCTCCCTGCATTTCCAGCAATCGCCGCACCAGCGTCAAGCCCAGTCCTGTACCGCCGAATTCCCGAGTCAATCCCCCCTCTGCCTGGACAAACGGTTGAAAAATGCGCTCGATATCGCCTGCTTCGATGCCGATGCCGCTGTCGCGTACCCAACCTTCAAACATTGCATTGGAATCGCTGCCGCTGACAGCAAAACCGACCTCAATCCGCCCCCCTTCGGGAGTGAACTTGATTGCGTTTCCAATCAGATTGACCCACACCTGCTGCAGCTTGCCGGCATCGAGATAGGCAGTTCGATCTTCTTCAGGAATGACGACACTGACCTCCAGCCTCTTTTTATCCAGCAGCGGCCTCAAGTGATTGATCGTGAATTTGAGTACGGTGCCCGGAATGGTAGGTTCATGGTGGATCTCCAGCATTCCCGCCTCGATCTTCGACAAATCCAGCAGGCTGTTGATCAGGTCCAGCAAGCGCCTTCCGCTTACATTGATGTGTTCTATGTATTCCTTGTATTTGGCTGGCAACTCTTTTGCCTGAACCAGAAGCAGATCGGAAAAGCCAATGATCGCGTTCAACGGGGTGCGCAGTTCATGACTGGTATTGGCAAGGAACTGGTTTTTTGCCTCGCTGGCGTGACGCAACTCGTCGTTCATCAGTTCCAATTCGATTTCATGGCTACGCAGCAGGCGATTGGCATTGCTCAGTTCGCTGGTGCGTTCGGCCACGCGGTTCTCGAGCTCGGCATTCGCTTCTTGCAGACCCTCGAATTGCTTCGCATTGGACAGGGCAACAGCGCAACTTGATGCCAGCATGCGGATGATGGACTCGTCATCTTCGGAAAAAGGCTGACCATCGGCCTTGTCCGTCAGATAAAGCGCGCCGATCATCTCACCGGCAAATTCGATCGGCACGCCGAGAAATGTGGTCATGGGCGGATGACCTTCCGGAAATCCAATGGATTTCGGATGGTTGCCGATATGATCTATTCGTACCACCTGACGGTCTTGCCACATGAGCCCGAGAAGGCCCAACCCCTGAGGCGGATGTATCTTCAGTTTCTCCAGCTCAAGATTGTCCATGCCCATCGGAATGAATTGCTTCTCGCCGCCTTCCTGGTAGGAAAGCATGGCATATCGCGCTCCGGTCAATTGCATGGCCAGTTCACCGATTCTTCTGAGCACGACATCGTCCACCAGTTCTCTGGAAAGGCTGACGATTGCTTCGGAAATGCTCTTCTGACGATGAGTCTGCCGTTGCAGGTGGCTAACCAGTTCGTTGAACATTTCTGCAAGGCGTCCCAGTTCGTCGGGGCGATCCAGTGTCACGCGATAAGATTCGTCTCCCTCCTCGATTCTTTTCGCGCCAGCCTCTAACAGGCTGATAGGCCGTATCACTTCGCGCTTCAGCAGCCACATCAAGGCGAGCGCCATCATCAGGATCACTATGGCCGCTGAGCCAAGCACTTCTCTGCGCTGATTGTCGAGCGCGTTGGTCAGGGCACCCGTCGGAACAGACAACTTGAGCACGCCACGTACCGGGTTCACTGGCGATCCGTCATAGCCATGACATTGCAGGCAGGCATTCTCGATCCGGATAGGCAGCAGCAGGGTCAGATGGCCTTTGTCGATATTCCTCACTTCGGATCCGGCGGCAGCTTTCGCGAACAGGCTCAAGCTTGATGGCGGAATCGCTTCGGGCTTGAAATCCCGATCATGATGCTTGAAGCGCTTCCTGCCAAGCCAGTCGTTTACGCGGTCAATCGTGGCATTGTCAACGAATGCTTCGGTGCCGTCGCGGCGGTAGATGCGAACATCGTCGAAGTTGGTCGTCTGCCTGACGCGCTTCAGCCAGTCATGCGCGATTGGCCCCTCTCCTGAGAGCATGATGGATTTCAGACTGGCTTCCAGTGCGAGCGCCGACTGTTCGGTGGACTGCTCGACCTGTCGCGCAGCCTGACTGTTTTCGATCTGATTGAGCCATGCCAATTCCCCGGCCAACAGCAATGCGAGCACGACACCCAGAATGGCGCTCAGCCGCAAACCCAGTCTTGATCTAAACATGTCTTCCCAGTTCCTTGTCGGAGTATGTTTGCTGTTCATCGTGGCTGCCGCCTGCCAGAGCCAGGCATGCGCCGACGATATCCAGGAGTCGTTGTGCCTCCACCGGCTTGGGCAATACCGCCGCCACTCCTGCGGAACGCGCTGCCTGCATGACATCGCGTCGATCGAATGCCGCCGTGACGACAATGATGGCCATGTCGTCGAGATTGCGATCGGCCCTGATACGACGCAGGACTTCAAGGCCGTTTATGCCTGGCATGTTGAGGTCAAGCACCAGTATATTGGGTTTCCAGGACCCGATTTTTATCAGCCCCATGTACCCATCTGGGACGCACTGGATTTCCGTGGGGAAGTCGGCGTGCTCGAGTATGGCTTGATACAATGCGCACACGGATGTGTCGTCATCAATAATGAGCACTCGCGCTGGAACCGCTCTGTCTCTTCCCGAAATCGGCATCCCATTCGCACGCATGAATCCGGAAAGCTCTTCTTTCGAAATGCGCCAATGGCCGCCTGGCGTTTGTACACCACGCAAGGCGCCGCTGCTGATCCAGCGCTTGACGGTATTCAGTCCAACTCCCAGTATGCGCGCGACCTCTCCGGTCGTCATGTATGTCATGAAATGCTCTCCTGGGCGCAGTATAATGGATAATTTGGACATTTTGAACAGAATGGTTAGAATGATTGAATGAACCATCGCACCTGAACGCAGGAACGGGACTTCACCAGCCAAACAAGAAATAAGGAATTCTGATGAAATTCAACACCATTGCATTCAAGATCCAGCTTGCAGTCCAGTCCATCCTGCTGTTAGCCGGCATTGCCGTCGCAGTTTCTTTCTACGGCGCCGAAAAGAATTCCATGCGCCTTGGAGAAGAAAACAAGATAACCGCATTGGCCGATGGCGTGATCAATGGCGCCAACATGCTGATGATTAACGGCATCATCAGCGACGTGGCTCAAAGGAAGCTTTTCATCAAGAAGATGGGCTCGAGCCAGGACATCAAATCATTGAGGCTGATCAGGAACAAGCTGGTACAAAAGCAATTCGGCATGGGATTGCCGGAGGAACAGCCAGCGGCCGACGATGAAAGACAATCTCTTGACGACGGCAAGACGCGTTTCAAGATTGAAGGGAACGTGCTTCATGGGATAGTTCCCTATACAGAGAGCCACAATTTCAGGGGAACCGACTGCCTCATGTGCCACACCGTACCGGTTGGCTATCACAATGGCGCCTCGGTCATCGATCTCGATATCTCGGACGATCAAGCCAAGCTGAAGCGGCTTGCCTGGATTTCCGCTGCTGCCCTGCTTGCCGCTCTGGCAGTGCTTTGGGTTCTGATCCGCTTCATTCTGACCAAGCTGGTTTCGACTCCTGCGGGAAATATGCGGACGACGATCCAGGAAATCGTGAATACCGGTGATTTCACGAGACGCGTCGATGTCAAAGCCGCAGATGAAATTGGGCAGACCAGTCGCGCATTCAACGAGCTGATGGCGAGTCTTCAGCAATCGTTCAAACAAATTAACGACGGCATCGAAAAGCTGTCCAGTTCATCCCATGCGCTGTCGACATCCTCGCATCAGGTCGCAACCGGATCATCTCACCAGAGCGATGCCACTTCAGCGATGGCTGCGACCGTCGAAGAGATCGTGGTCAGCATCAGCCACATATCCGAAGGAAGCCAGGAGGCCATGCGGCTCTCAGAGCATTCCGGCGAGCTTTCCGAGCAGGGCAGCACAATCATTCACCAGACTTCCGAGGAAATGAGGCGGATTGCAGACGTAGTCAAGGAAACCTCGCTGTCCATAGAAAACGTCGGGGAACAGTCAACCCGGATTTCGTCAATCGTGGAAGTGATCAAGGAAATCGCAGATCAGACCAACTTGCTCGCCTTGAACGCAGCCATCGAAGCTGCCAGAGCCGGAGAAATGGGAAGAGGATTTGCCGTTGTGGCGGACGAGGTTCGCAAGCTGGCTGAAAGGACCGGAAACGCCACCGCCGAGGTGGCAACGATGATTGAGTCCATGCAACAGGCCTCCAGAGCATCGGTCGACAACATGGCGCATATGGTAGACCAGGTCAATCATGGCGTCGAACTGGCCGAACAGGCAGGAGCAGCCATAAACCAGATCAGGGTAGAATCGGATCAAGCCGCCATCACGGTGAAGGAAATATCGAATGCGCTTAACGAACAGACCATCGCCAGCAACGATATTGCCACGCATATAGAAAAGATCTCTCAAATGACTGAAGAAAACACAGCCGCTTCAGAAGCCACAGCCGAAGCCGCCGACCATCTCGAACAACTGGCCGATGATATGCGGACCTCGATCAACCGGTTCAAGATTTGAACTCAACCGAAGCGATAGCCATGATTCCCTTTTCCGATGCGATGGACAGCAATGCCAAGAGCCGGGTGCTTATCGTGGATGACGATCCGCAAACGCGCTGCTTGCTGGAAAACCTTCTGCAATGTGAAGGGCTCGAAACCGCATTGGCCGAGAACGGCATGCAGGCTCTGGACATCGTGAAAACCTTCAAACCCCATCTAATCTTGCTGGATCTCATGATGCCAGGCATGACGGGATATGAAGTGGTCGCCAAACTCAAAATGGATTCGGATACCCGATCCATACCGGTCATCCTGGTCACCGCCCTTGAAGACAGGGCATCGCGTTTGCAGGGACTGCATGCCGGGGCTGAGGAATTTCTGACCAAACCCATAGACCAGGTGGACCTGCAGATTCGCATACGCAATTTGCTGCGACTGAAGGAATTCAGCGATTTTTTGGAAAACCACAACCAGTCGCTCGAAGCCAGGGTACAGGAGCGCACCCGTGCATTGCAGGATTCTTTCATCGAATCGATATCCACCCTGATTTGCGCGGCCGAGTTTCGCGATGATGAAACTGGCGAGCATGTGAAGAGAATCAGCCACTACAGCCATGAATTGGCGAAACAGCTGGGAATGGACGGAGAATTCTGCGACACCATTTTTTATGCCAGCCCGATGCACGATATCGGAAAAATCGGCATCCCCGATCACATCCTGCTGAAGAATGGCGGATTTACCCCGGATGAATGGACGATCATGAAAAATCATGCAACCATAGGCGCCCGGATTCTGGAAAACAAGTCGTCGCCTTACCTGAAAATGGGCTATGACATTGCCTTGAGTCACCATGAGCGTTGGGACGGCGGCGGTTATCCCAACGGCCTGAAGGAAGAGGAAATCCCCTTGCCGGCGCGCATCATGCAGCTTGCGGATGTTTATGATGCCCTGAGAAGCAGGCGCCCGTACAAACCCGCATTCGACCATGCAAAGGCCATAGGCATCATCTTCAACGGAGATGGGCACACGCTCCCGTCGAATTTCGATCCGGCCGTTCTGGAAGCATTTCGCTTGCGGGAAAGAACCATGGAAGAAATTTTCGCTGCCACGGTTACTTTCGAAAAAGCGCAAGCGAATTGAACCGCCTTCAAATGGGGAACCATCAAGCCAATCATTTGTAACTTATTGTAATAAATCAAACAATACGTTCTATTGATTCGATTCCTCTGGTATCATCAATTCCCTTGCCGAAAAAATCTCGGCATTCTCTGAAATCAAGATACTCCCGAAGCCGGAAACTGACGTGTGGATTGTTCAAATTGCTTTGAAGCGGCCCTATACCTTCATCGTGATGGCCCTTGTCATCGTGCTGATGGGGCTCTACTCGATATTTTCCACGGCCACTGACATCTTCCCTGCCATACGAATTCCCGTCGTCGCGGTAGTATGGAACTATGCCGGTCTCCAGCCGAAGGACATGGCCAACCGCATCGTTTCCTTCACCGAGCGCGTGGCCACCACCACGGTCAACGACATCGAGCATACCGAATCGAATTCGCTCAACGGCATCGCCGTGGTCAAGTATTTCTTCCAGCCGCATGTCAACGAGGATCTCGCCGTTGCCCAGATCACCTCGATTTCGCAGACCATGCTGAGGCAGATGCCGGGTGGGACGACCCCCCCCTTCATCCTCGCCTACAACGCATCCAGCGTTCCCGTTCTCCAGATCGCGCTCTCCAGCCCCAGGCTTTCTGAAGCGCAGCTTTTCGATCTAGGCAACAATTTCATCCGGACCCAGCTCTCGACGGTTGCGGGCGTATCCCTTCCCTGGCCCTACGGCGGGAAGCAGCGTCAGGTCGAGGTGGACATCGATCCTGATGCACTCCGGGCGAAGGGAATCTCCGCTCTCGACGTGATGCAGGCGATCTCCAGCCAGAATCTGATCATTCCTGCAGGGACCCAGAAGATCAGCGACCTCGAGTACTACATTCAGCTCAACGCCAGTCCCGCGAAGATAGCTGATCTGAACAGCATTCCCGTGAAAAGCGTCAACGGCACCGTGATCTACGTCAGGGACGTGGCACATGTGCGGGATGGCTATCCCCCCCAGACCAACATGGTGAGGATGGAAGGGCACAGGGCCGTGCTGATGAGCGTGCTCAAGACCGGAAGCGCCTCGACTCTCAACATCGTCGACAGCATCAGGAAGATGATGCCCGACATCAAGGCTGGGCTGCCCGACGATCTCCACATCTCGCTCCTCTCGGACCAGTCCATATTCGTCAGGGCAGCGGTCACGGGCGTGATCCGAGAAGGGGCGATCGCAGCGGCACTGACCGCAGCCATGATCCTGCTCTTTCTCGGCAGCTGGCGCAGCACCTTCATCATCGCGATCTCCATACCGCTTTCCGTTCTGGCCTCGATCATCTGCCTTTCCCTGCTCGGCGAGACCATCAACATCATGACTCTCGGCGGCCTTGCTCTGGCCGTGGGGATCCTGGTCGACGACGCCACGGTGACCATAGAGAACATCAACTGGCACCTGGAGCAGGGAAAAAGCGTGCACGATGCCATTCTCGACGGTGCCCAGCAGATCGCCATTCCAGCGCTTGTTTCGACGCTTTGCATCTGCATCGTCTTCGCCCCCATGTTCCTGCTCGGCGGAGTGGCGCGCTACCTTTTCGTCCCCATGGCCGAATCGGTGGTGTTCGCCATGCTCGCATCCTATCTCCTTTCCAGAACCCTGGTGCCGACGCTCGCCATGTACTGGCTGAAGCGCCACGACGAGGAAATGGCGCCCGCCTCTTCATTGTTCGGACGGGTCAGCCGCGCTTTCGATTCTGCTTTCGAGAAGCTCCGCAGCCGCTACAGAACGGCGCTCGACGAAGTCCTTCGGATGCCGAAAAGATTCATCGCGGGCTTCCTCCTCCTCGTCCTCCTGAGCCTCTCCCTCTTTCCCTTCCTCGGCTCGGATTTTTTTCCTTCGGTCGATGCAGGACAGATCAAACTCCACCTGAGGGCGAGGACAGGCATGCGAATCGAGCAGACGGCCGTATTGTGCGACCAGGTGGAAGCTGCCGTGAAGAAGATCATTCCGGAGAGCGAACTCGAAAGCATGGTGGACAACATCGGCCTTCCCTACAGCGGCATCAACCTCTCCTACAGCACTTCCGCCCCGATCGGCCCCGGGGACGCCGACATCCTGATTTCCCTGAAGTCAGGCCATCGCCCCACCGAAGGCTACATCGAGAAGCTCCGCAGCGCGCTCAACGATCGGTTTCCAGACACGCAGTTCTCCTTCCTGCCGGCCGACATCGTCAGCCAGATCCTCAATTTCGGCCTTCCTTCCCCGGTCGACGTCCAGGTTGCAGGATACAACGTCAAGGCCAACCATCTCTATGCGGACAGGCTCCTGCAATCGATGAAAGCAATTCCCGGGCTGGTCGACCAGAGAATCCAGCAGCGCTATGATTATCCGGAGATCGACGTCGATGTCGACAGAACGCGCGCGAGCCTCCTCGGGCTCACCGAGAACGACGTCGCCAGGAACCTGCTCATCACCCTGTCTGGAAGCTTCCAGACCAATCCGACCTTCTGGGTCGATCCCAAGACAGGCGTGCAGTACAGCATCGCCACCCAGGCGCCGCAATACCGCATGCAAAACATCAACGACCTCGCCCAAATGCCCGTCACGAGCGGAAGCGGTCTGCCTCCCCAGATACTTTCCAACCTGGCGAGCTTCCATCGCGCTTCGGGCCCTGCAGTCGTCACGCATTACAACGTCAAGCCGGTCTTCGACATCTACGCGGGCAACGACCAGCGGGATCTGGGTAGCGTCGCGAAAGACATCCGCGACATCGTGGCGAAATCCCCCCCTCTGCCCAAGGGAAGCAGTCTCGTCCTGAGGGGGCAGATCGAAACCATGAAAAGCGCCTTCGCAGGCCTCGGCTGGGGGCTGATCGCGGCCATCGTGCTCGTCTATCTGCTGATCGTGGTGAATTTCCAGTCCTGGCTCTATCCCTTGATCATCATCACGGCGCTTCCGGCAGCCCTCGCAGGCATCGTCTGGATGCTTTTCCTGACCGGAACCACGATCAGCGTTCCCGCGCTGACCGGTGCGATCATGTGCATGGGGGTTGCCACGGCGAACAGCATCCTCGTCGTCAGCTTCGCTCGAGAGCGTCTCGAAGCCGGGGACGATCCTGTCCAGGCGGCGCTCGCAGCAGGCTTCACCCGGCTGAGGCCGGTGCTGATGACGGCTGCTGCCATGATCATCGGCATGCTGCCCATGGCCCTCGGTCTTGGCGAAGGCGGCGAACAGAATGCGCCGCTCGGGCGTGCCGTGATCGGCGGACTGATCTTCGCGACGACAGCCACCCTGTTCTTCGTGCCCGCCGTATTTTCCCTGATCCGTCATCAAGCCGAGAAAACCAGATGAAGCCATCACTCAAGAAAAGCTATTTTGCCGCGCTGCTGATCATGGTGTTGCTCGGCGGCTCAGGCATCCTGAGCCGAGCGCATCATCTCGATGCGCTGAAGCGGCAGGCGAAAATGAATTCTCTGCAGAAGGTGATCGTCTTTTCACCTGCCTCTGAAGAAAAGCCGGCCCATGTCGAGCTTCCTGGAAACGTTGTCGGGTACAGGGACGCCTCCCTCTATGCGAGAAGCCCGGGTTACGTGAAGGCATGGTTTGCCGATATCGGCACGGAAGTGAATAAGGGGGACCTGATCGCGAGAATAGAGACGCCTGAACTCGATGCCCAGGTCAGGCAGGCGAAATCCGATCTTTCCGGCGCAAATGCGGAATATGCGCTTGCAAAATCCACTCTGGAGCGCTGGAAGATCCTCGCCAGGACGAGAACCGTGTCGAAGCAGGATCTCGAGACCAGGCAGGCCGACGAGAAAGCCAGAAAAGCTGCTCTGGATTCGGCGCAAGCGCACCTGAAGCAGCTGCTTTCCCTCCAGTCTTTCGAGGAAATTCGCGCGCCCTTTACCGGCAGGATCACCGCAAGGAATGTCGATGTCGGCGACCTTGTCCAGGCAGCCCCTTCAGGACGCGAGCTTTTCCACATCGCCGATGGCAGCAGGCTCAGGATCTTCGTGCAGGTTCCCCAGGCGCAGGCCGGGGAAATCAGGGTGGGCATGCATGCGAAATTGAGCGTCCCGGAAAAACCCGGGAAAGCATTCGATGCCGAGGTGATCCAGAATGCCGAAGCAATGGATCCCAATTCGAGGGCATCCGTCGTCGAGCTGATTTACGATAATGCAGGCAACGATATCAAACCTGGCGACTACGCGAGCGTCTCCTTCATGTCGAAGTCGGCCGGCAGGACGGTGATCCCGATCACTTCGCTGATATTCAGGGGCGAAGGGCTGCAGGTTGCGACGGTCGACAAGGGCCATCGCATCCGCCTCGTCAGGGTCGTTCCCGGGCGCGATTTCGGAAAGAGCATGGAAATCCTGTCCGGCATAGGCGAGGGCGACCTGATCGTCGACAATCCTCCCGATTCGATCATGGAAGGGCAAGAAGTTTCCATCGCGTCAGTGCGGCAGGAAAAATGAAGCGCGCAGCCCTCCTGTTCGCCCTGATCTGCTCGGCCTGCTCGCTCGCCCCGACCTACCACCGCCCATCTGTCGATATCCCTCAGCAGTTCGGAGACGGGCTCTTCAGGCAGGCACGTCCTGCCGACGATCTTCCCAGGGGGGCATGGTGGAAGGTCTATTCGGACAGGCATCTCGACAGCCTGGAAGAAGAGCTGTCCTCCAACCAGGATCTCAAGGCAGCCCTTGCGAGACTCAGCGAAGCGCAGAGCGCGCTCGGCGCGCAGAGAGCCCTCCTCTTCCCCTCGATCGACCTCGGGGCATCTTCCCAAAAGCTCGACAATTCGAAAAGCAGGGCAACCTATTTCAGGGGAATTCCTACCCGCTACAGCGACAACCAGCTGATCGCCGACGTTTCCTACGAACCAGACGTTTTCGGTCGCATATCCAATCAGGTGAAGGCAAGCAGCATGGCGTTCGAGGCGTCGAAGGCCGACGTCGCCTCCCTGAAGCTTGCGCTCGAGGCCGAACTCGCGCTGAATTATTTCGCGCTACAGGCATTGAGGCATGAGGAAGCACTGCAGAAGCAAATCGTCTCGGAAGAGGCCGAGCATCTTGAGCTGATCAGGGCGCTCTACGATGGTGGGGCTGCCCCGGAAGCGGATTTCGACCAGGCGGAAATTTCGCTTCAGAACGCAAAATCACAGGCGCACGAATTCGGGCTCCAGGACGAAACCCTTGTCCATGCCATTGCCCTCCTTCTCGGCAAGCCTGCATCGGGATTCAAGGTCGAAACGGGAAACGGGTTACCCAAGCCGCAGGCTTTCACCTCCCTGCCTTCGACCCTTCTGGAAAGGCGGCCCGACATTGCGAGCGCGGAAAGGCAGGTCGAAGCCGCCAATGCCGAGATAGGGGTCGCAAAAGCCGCCTTCTTCCCGAATTTCACCCTGAACGCGATGGGCGGATTCGAGAGCGGGCAGACGGGCAACCTGATCGATGCCCCGAGCGAACTCTGGTCACTGGGGGTGGGCGCGGCAGTCAACCTCTTCGATGCGGGACTGAGGCGATCCCTGACTGATGAGGCAAGGGCAAGGTATGAAGAAACCGTGGCGCATTACAGGCAGACCGTCCTTGCTGCCTACAGGGAAGTCGAAGACGGCATGAGCTCGATCCGCAGACTGGAACTCGAAGGGAAATCGCAGAAATCCGCCGTCGATTCGGCATCGAAGGCACTTGACCAGGCGAAATACGGTTTCGATGGCGGGATGATTCCCTATCAGGACGTTGTCGCATCGAAAATCCAGTATCTTCAGGCAAGCCAGCAGCTTGCGCAGCTCATTGGAAGGAGGATGACTGCAAGCGTTCTGCTGGTGAAGTCGCTCGGAGGCGGCCCGGGGTGAACCCGGGCAAGCCGCGCAAATCCCCTTGAGGGGATCGTTCCGCTCTATTGCCGGGCGCTGTCCTGATCTGCCTAACAATTCGTCGAATGACCCTATCATGAATCAACGAAATCGAGAATCAAACGACTCATTCCTTCCGATCTGCCAACATGCTCTTTCAAGCAGAGGCTAATGCCAGGATGACGCCAGCGAAATTTTTCGAGAATTTCCGGGATATCTTGAATGACATGGGATCCGGCAGCCAGAAAATAAGGCATCACCACGATATGCTGAGCTCCCCGGCCAGCAAGCACTTCAAGGCCCTCCTCGATGGAGGGTTCAGCCAGCTCGAGGAAAGCAGCCTCGATGGAAGAAAATCGGCCGCTTTGCATGCCACGCAATCGTTCGACAACAGCCACGACTTCCCAGTTCGAAGCTTCCCGCCTGCTCCCATGGGCGATCAGCAGCAAGTGCGAATTGTCGACCCTGTCAGCAACGATCTTTTCAGTCATCTCGATGAACTGCCCATGGCAGAATCATGATGCAACTCCCATCGTCAGCACCATTCTGAATTTCGCTTCTCCCGAGATCATCCTGTGATATGCATCGGCTGCCTTCTCCAAAGGCATGGTTTCGATCAACGGCCGTATGTCGGCAAGGACACTGAAATCCATCGTTTTCTCCGACTCATATGGCGATCCCGTGATCGATCCCATGACGGCACGCTCGCCACCAACGATCTGGCCTGGCTGAACTGCAACAGGATCGCGCCCGACACCTACCATTATCAGCTTCCCGCCTGGAGCCAGGGCCGGAAATATGGATGAAACAACAGCGCTGTCTGTAATCGTGCTCATGATGACATCTGCACCGCCCATTTCCTGCAGGCAAACAACCGCATCCTCATGATGCGTGTCGATATAGACATGCGCGCCCAGCCGCTTCGCGCTTTCTGCAATGTCGCTGCCGCGCCCGACTGCAACGACCTTGAATCCCATCCTGCGAGCATATTGAATAGCCATGTGACCCAGTCCGCCGATGCCCAGGATGGCAACCGTATCTCCGGCCTGGGCACCGGATTTTTTCAGTGCATTGAAGGTCGCAAGCCCGGCGCACAACAAGGGGGCTGCTTCGACTGATGTCAATTGATCAGGGATCGAGATCAGGCCGCTGCTTCTTGCAATCAGCATTTCGGCATATCCTCCGTCGTGAGAGCTGCCGATCACTGGCTGGTTTCTGCACAATTGAAATTGTCCGCGGCGGCACTGCATGCATTCGCCGCAGGGTCCGCCAAAGCGTCCCACGCCTACCCGTCTGCCTACCGTCCAGCGAGGTGAAACGCCAGGGCCAAGCGCTTCGATGCGCCCGACTACTTCATGGCCTGGCACTCTCGGATATTGAACACCGGATTCGCGCCCCTCGATCACTCCGGCATCCGCGCCGCAAATCCCGCACGCTTCGACCCGGATCAGAATTTCCCCTGGGCCAGGCTGCTGGATTTCCCGTTCCACCAATTCCAGCTTTCCGGGTATTGTGACCTGCATTGCTCTGTATCTGACATCCATGGCCGCTCCCAAGAGGACTTACCTGATTCGTATGGACTCACCGGAAGCGCACAAGCAATTCCGTGATGCCCTGCCGAGCTGCTTCAATTGCGCCTGCCACGTATCCGGAAAAATGTTCTGACCACTCGCTCGCGATTCCGAACAATTTTCCCTGCCAGGCACCTGATTCAATGACGAAAGATGGCGCAACGGCATGTTCTCCAGACGCATTCAGATCTTCTTTCGACGCCGTATGGGCCTCCTGCGCCCAGTCCTTGATTATATCCAGGACCGGTACGGATGCCTCCTTCCCGAACAGTCGGCCAAGCTGCGCACGGCAATGCTGCCGCATAATCTCATCCGGCACTCGGGCTCTCGAAACGGCCGGTATTCCGAAAAACCCGAATAATGCAGCATGACCTCCCGGGCTGGATGCATCGTGGATTTCGCACAGCGGTCCGGCGCCACTTCGAGCAAATCCGGAAAGCCCCTGCTTTCGCCAAAACGGCTCCTTGTAAACAGCAACGTATTTCGCATGCGGCGCCATCCACGTTGGTGTCCGTTCCCATTCATCCTTCAGTCTTTCCGGCAATGCAGGCATGAAATCCAGCGAAGCAGCAAGGCGCGGCGGCATGGCCATCAGAACCTGATCAACGCGATAAATGCAGGTCCTTCCGGAAGAATCCGCGGCGCTGATTTCGACTTGCTGCCCTACCTGACAAAGGGACAAGACCTTCTGTCCGAAGACAATTCTTTCCAGACCGAGGTTTTGTTCCAGTGAGGCAATGAGCTGTCTCATGCCGCCAACGATGCGCACCGACGGGACGGCAGATACATAGCCATCCGTCCGGATAGGCGAGTCATGGGCTGATCGCTCGATGAGCATGTCCCCTGACTCGTCCTGTTCAAAGGTTTCGAGCCCAAGCTCTGCAACAAGATGAGCCAATTGCGGCTGCCACTCCGGCCAGAACCAAGTGGCTCCCAAGTCAAAGCGTTCGACTGCATCTCCGGCAATTGTCTCGGCTGCCGATAAATCAAGGCTCTCTATTCTTCCGCCGAGACGATTGCGGGCCTCCAGCAACACATACTCGGCAATGCCTTGTCGCTCGAGGAGCGTCGCTGCATGGAGCCCTGCGAGCCCGCCGCCTATAATTGCAATTCGAGTTGTCAGCATTTCAAATCCCGCTCCAATTCATGAGATGCCGGCTCGGCAGAGAACAAGGAAATGCGCAGCGACACTGCTAAAGATACGGAAATCATGGATGCATGAACAATCTTTGATGAACTCTCAACAGATTCGGATGTCTGACGAATAAGCCACCCATTATAGAGGCAAACATGAAGAGCAAAATTATCGCAATTTCCCTCCTGACATCCCTTGGTCTTGCATCGCTTCCCGCACATGCCGATATCACTGGAGGGGGCGTGCTAGGGGCCATAGCTGGCGGGCTTCTCGGTTCTCAAGTGGGCCAGGGCAATGGCAGGATTGCCTCATCAGCCTTGGGCGCCGTGCTTGGATACAATGCAGGGCAGTCCATGTCTGGCCAGCCATATTATGCCCCCCCTCAGCAGGCATATTACCCCCCTCAGCAGGCATATTACCCCCCTCAGCAAACCTACTATCCGCCTCAAGGCTACTATCAACCTGCCCCGCCGGTCTATTATGGACCTCGTGGTGATGATGACGGCGGTGACGATTGATTTTCGAACAACTCCGCAGCTTTGACATCTCGAGACCTGCACTGGGTTCATTGCCTGCAGGTCAAGGGCTTTCAAGGCAACTCTGCTCATCCACGATCTTCGGCGCCACCCCGTTGAATATTTCCCTGAACTGATTACGCAGTTTCCCGAACATCCTGACACCCGCTTGCCACGCACCACCACCGATGCGGCAAATGGTCTTCACGCAAAGACAGTTGCGCTCACCAAGTATCCCGCACGGCTCTCGATTCGGCGATTCTAGTGATTTCTGCCAGAATCCCGTTCAAGCATGCCTCTACAGGCTCAAATGGCGTGTTGGCATCAGCTACACACCGAGCTAAGACAGGCGATTCAATTTTCCTCCTAAAATTTGCAGATTCCCGCGATCAGGACAGTCAATACCACCACATTCCAGGAAGGCAGTTTCAACAGCAACAGAAATGCGGCAGCCGCCAAAGCGACATCGAAGCCACTGCGAATGGCAGTCGAACAAACCGGACTCCAGAAAGCGGCGATCAAGAGGCCCAGTACCGCCGAGTTGATTCCCTGCATGATGCGCTGTATGGAATCGACTCGGCGCAGATCTTCCCAGAAGGGAAGTATCCCCGTAACCAGCAGGAAGGATGGCAGAAAGATAGCGAACAAAGCGATTGCTGCTCCAATCCATCCTGAAGGCGTTCCGGAAGAAACCGTGCCGAGGAATGCAGCGAAGGTGAAGAGCGGACCCGGAACCGCTTGAGCAGCGCCGTATCCTGCGAGAAATTCGCTGTTGGACACCCATCCGTTCGGAACAACCTGCGCGTGGAGTAACGGCAATACGACATGTCCTCCACCGAATACAAGGGCGCCTGCACGATAGAAACTGTCAACAAGCCTGACTGGGTAGATCCCGGCATTCGATGCCAGGAGGGGAAGCACGCCAAGCAGGCCGAAGAAGATCGACAGAATGATCGCGCCCGTTCTGCGCCTAGGAATGTTCATGATAGGCTCGCCAGGCAACGCATTCGGCGCATCCATGAAAACAAGACCAGAAAGCCCGCCGGCTGCAATGATCGCAATCTGCATCCACAGATTGGGAAACGATATCGCCAATCCGGCTGACAAGGCAATCAAAACGGTTTTATGCCAATCGGTGAATTGAGATTTACCCATGGACCATATTGCCTGAGCCACCACGGCTACAGAAACGATCTTGAGTCCGTGCAGCCAGTTCCCGAAAGTATCCTGGAAATGATGAAATTCAAGACCAAAAAGAATGAGAAATACGGCGGAAGGCAGGGTGAATCCCAGCCAAGCCAAGAATGCGCCGATGATTCCCCCTCTGGAAAGGCCGAGCGCCATGCCGACCTGGCTGCTTGCTGGCCCCGGAAGGAACTGGCACAGCGAAACCAGATCGGCATAGCCATATTCGTCAAGCCATTTTCTACGCTCGACGAATTCCTTCCTGAAATAGCCCAGATGGGCAATGGGACCGCCAAAGGAAGACATCCCGAGCTTTAGGAATGTATAGAAAATCTCGAGGAACAGTGGGATTTTTGAACGCAATTTGGTCGCAATGGAGTGAACACGCCATATTATTCTGACAGCCATCTGGATTGGCAAGGAGGAATATCTGCGGGCTCCAGATGCTACTCCAATTCCGAAATCGATTTTGTCAGATCGGCCGAAATGTCGTTGACGGCGTGATTCGTCGATTGGTCCAATTGCATGTCGCGTTCGGAAACAGGAACTGACCGTGTCAACCGGGAAAGCTTGATGTCGGACATTCCTGTTTCATCCGTCTTCCATACCGTTTCCACTGGATGCAGGCGAATGAGTTCGACTTCAAGCCTCACTGGGCGTGTCACGACATCGAGCCCCCAGAACCCTGCGTAGGCTTCCGTTGTTTCCTCGACCGCCTCCTGAGCCAGATAGCCGCCTGCCGCAGCATGGGCTGCAGTCGAACCGGTATAGGCAATGGCCCCCGCAATGGCGAGCGTCGACGTGACTTCAAATGCAATGTAACCATCCCGCCAGGACATGGGAGTCAGTCCGTAATCCGTGACTCGGAATCTCAGGAGCGCATCGGCTCCCGTTGCCTCATGAATCGCGTCTGCATCAGTTTGGCTTAGTGGCTGATCAAGATCTCTGTTCAGAATATTGTCGACATTGCCTTTTGCTGCGACAGGAACGGAAATCATCGTGAATGAAGCCTGCTTCTCCAGCATCTTCTGCATCTGACTGAAGGCGTAGGATTGCGCGTGTTCAGTACCGGATGAAATGGCTGTCTTGGACTGGGATTTCTTGTCGGGCATGAACACAGCCTGAAGCCTCGATTGCTCGATGTTCAAGGGTACCTCGGACAAAAGGACCTTGATCGGCTTGTCATGGTGCGAGTGCAAAAACTGGTTCATCCCGGGATTGGTCGCACAACCCTCGAATGAAAGCAGGAACAGGAAGATCAGGCTGCGAAAAATCATGAATTCCGTGCGCAAGAAGATCGATAAATCCAATCATAATAATTGCGGAATTAGAGTTTCGTTAAATCTTCGCGTGCATGTCCAATCTGGATAGTTCGCCACATCGTCATGTTAGACTCCAGCAAAATACTTAGAGACCGAATTTATCATCTCGCGCTCGCCAAGCACAATCAAACTGTTCATCTGAGTCTACGTGTAATTAATTGAATGGGAACAATGTAATGTTATGCTCACGTTGACTTCGGCTTGGAGACTGTCGGATAGCCGGGAAAATTGCCGTGCGGACATCGAGCTGGCGTTGATTACGGCCCTGATGCTAAACGATCACAAAGAATTCAACCGCCTTCTGGAAAGTCTCCAGCAACGAGCAGAGGTTTTCGTTATCGAGAATAAAACAACTAGTACTTTTGATAGTTTAGGACGTGATCTGTAATCAATAGAATCGATCAGGGAAATTTGCATCTAGGCTACCCTGATATATTCAGGCAGATACATATAATGAAAATAATCGTTTCAATCGCAATCATCGGCTTAACTGTTTTGATTACCGGCTGTGCAGCTCCTCAGGTCCCTATGTCTGCCGCAGATCAGGACCAGATCAAGCATGGAAAATTGGTAAAGTTCACCACCATCGACCAAGACACGTCGGACAAGATGCGAAAAGATGGCATAGTGTTTGTTTGCGCAGTTTCAACAAACGAGCCAACTGACGCTACCCCTTGCTACCCAAAGATGAGCGCATACATCGGCAAATATTTTGCTGCTGCCGGTGTCCCCGTGTCAGCATCTAGAGAATCCGCAAATACAGTAGTATATGTGACATTGGGTTATTGGTATTTAGGTGCTGCAGTACCGTATTGGTCATCAGGAGACAGCTACAGGGCACTATTTGACAAGACAATAGAAGCAAGTATTGAGAAAAATGGCGTCCCTGAGCTTTCAAAAGAAGCCATGGACACAATTTTCAAACAAGATGAAGCAGCCCAGAAAGATATGGCTCGCCAATCTGCATTAGAAACGGCAGGAAAGATTGCAATAGGACTGGCATCAGTGGCCATAGGCGGAGTTAATGGTGGTCTTTATGCAAGCCAAGCGCTCACCGGTATTGCAAATCCGGAGAGCATCACAGCCCCACACGGAACCACAGGTCCAAAGCAAATGTTCGTGTTCTTGCATGAACTAGGAACAAACGGAAAGGATGGTCCAGTGCTGAAGTTTATGGGCAGATATGATGGTCCTCTAGACATTTTCCAGGCCTTCGACATACTCTTCCCCAGCGCAGTCAAAAAGACAGCTGTACTGTTTGCAAAGAACTCGTCCACACTCAATGCCGATAATTGATATGCACTCCAAACTCTCTTCGTCATTTTCAAGACGGGAGATTACAGGTTAAGACAATAAAGGCAGTCATACCCTTCCGTACATCACAAGAAATTCAGATAACTTAAGCAGATAAGGACATTGGAATGAGGCACTCTACGATTTTTGCATTAATGATTCTTTTATCATCTTCAACCTTCGCCAAGGTAGAAATCCCGGCTGGAAATCAGCTCATGCCTGAATGTAACTTACCAAGCAGATTCGATGACATTAGAACTCTCGGTGTTTTGCAAGCAGCTCCTTCTGTTCTCCCAACGAAAACAGTTATGAATCCAGGGAAAGACCTGA
The DNA here is from genome assembly GCA_021811205.1 of Pseudomonadota bacterium. The sequence continues at coordinate 272 of JAJZPK010000011.1, read as the reverse complement.
AAGTTGGCGATGCAGTTTTTTATGTCCGTTTGCAGGATGCGAAGACATATTACTCCATCTCGAAACCAGCAGAAATTTCGGATAAAAGTCCATTTACACCTGATACAAATATTGAGGCCGGGACAAAATATCCTGTCTGGGCATATTACACATACAAACCAACCGGTGATCGCTTTGTATTGCTGCAGATTCCTTCATGGGGAATTCCAATCATCACGATGGATGGAAAGCTTTGCTCTAATGAAGTTGGAAAATTTAATGGTGAATTGAAA
>JAJZPK010000010.1 GCA_021811205.1 Pseudomonadota bacterium | reverse complement strand
GAATGCCTGGCGACATGCAAGGGATACTGGCTCGGCAAACCTGGCATAACGGGTAATGCGCACAATAGCTGGTCGCGGCATCGCCCAAGATGGCATCTTGTCCTGATGGCCGATGTGATTGAACTTGCGCGAGATGCTGGCCTGTCGCCCGATACGGCCTGGCGCTGGCTCAATGTTCATGAAAAACTGTTTTACGAAGCTATTGGCGAGGCGCGAGCAAAGCAAATTGCGGTCAGGCTGAGTTCAATGGAAATCGCCAGTGCTTCATGGTTGTTCCGAACACCAATTAGCTTGCCGTCCGATGTCATCTTGCATTCGCAGAAGGAGCCGCCGCTTTTCAGGCGCTAGCCTGGGTGAAATGTAGATTTACTGAAAGGAATCGCCATGCGTTCACAACCGCCCGATGAATCGATGATCAACCCGATTGACTTCGCAGAAAAAGCTGCCAGATGGAAAAGCGCAGAGCCATACGACCATATCGCGATCGACAACTTCCTGACCTCTGACATTATCAATCGAGTCGCCAGCGAATTCCCGGCATTCAACGATCCGGCATGGTATGTTTACGACAATGCGATAGAGATCAAGAAAGCCCTGAACAGCTGGGACAAGTTCGGCCCGACCACGTATCAGCTCTTTTGGTACCTTCAACTCAGCACAGTTCATCAGCCAATTGGAAAAGTTGACCAAATGCAGAAAGACCAGGTAAATGATCCCGATCTCATCAATCTCATCAAGATGAGGGCTGGCGTAGGAAGCTCAGCCTCCGTATACCGAGCCAAAGACAAGTGATCCTGTTTGGACGATGCGATGCGCCGGCGCCCCCGGTTCTCCTTGCCACCCTATAAAAGTAATATGACATGATCTTTTACACATTCGGTTTTTTGATGGATTTTGCCCAGGATTCATTCGAGACGTTCTCATCCGCCCCCACCACAATTTTAGATTGCTGGAAATGAGTCTGATTTCCTACGCGAAGAACCTCGAAGATGTCATGCTCTGGCGAGCATTCAAGAATGTCGAGAAAGGCACCTACATCGACCTATGCGCTCGCGATCAGGAGGTCGATTCAGTCAGTCTGGCATTCTACGAACAGGGCTGGCGCGGAATAAGCATCACTGCCAATTCCACCCTTGCTGAAGCGCTGCGTAATGCGAGACCTGGGGAAAATGTGCTGCCAGAGCCCGACAGAATCAAACTGTCCGTCCTGCAGGCAATGGTTGGTCACGATGAAGTGCATTGGATGAGGATGTCGGGAAGTTGCCCCATGCCCGATGATTGGGAAAGCTTTGCCATACGCCCCTGGATTATTCTCATCGAAAACCCTGATGAAAAAGTGGCCGAACAGATGCAATCCATCGGATACGGTTTTGTCTATTCCGATGGCATCAACCGCTTTTATCTCTCTCAGGAACACCCGGAACTCGCAGCATACTTTTCCTGTCCCCCCAACGCGCTCGACGCTTTTTCGTTAAGCGGGAAAGCGACCCATGACTTTTGCAGGCTGCTCAATGCACGAATCGAGGAGCTCGAAAAGCAAGTGAGTATGCTTCAAGACACTCGCCAGAAATATGCGGAAATTGCCGGTAAGCTCTCAAACCGTCTGCTCGACCGGAACAAGAAATGGGCTGCCCGCTTGATAAGAGCGGTCCCGAAAGAAAACAGGGCACTTTCATTTCCTGAAGCCGCACATCTGAATGCACGTGCCCAGCGAATCTACGCCGAACTCAAACTTTCCCTGGGAAGCAAAATCAAATAGTATGCGAATCGCCATAGACATGCAGGGTGCCCAAGGATCCGGGCGTGACCGAGGAATAGGCCGATACACTCTGGCGCTTGCAGATGGTCTGGTGCGCATGAACAAGAGGCACGAAATACTGCTGGTCTTGAACGGACTCTTCCCGGAATCGGTAGCATCCATAAGCGCTTACTTTCGCGGCAGGCTTCCCCAAGAAAACATTCTCACGTGGACCTCTCCTGGCCCGCTGGATTTCATATCCGGAAGCAAGAATGCGTGGCGCAGACAAACTGCCGAACTTGTACGGGAAGCCTTCATCGCAACATTGAACCCTGATGTAGTACTGGTCAGCAACATGATCGAGGGGCTTGTCGACAACTGCGTGACCAGCATCGGCATATTTTCTGAAAATACGGATGTCGCAGTCATCGTCTATGACCTGATCCCCTTGCTCAACAAGGAAGCATACTTCACCAGCCCTCAATATGGTCGATGGTATTTGGAAAAACTGAAGCATCTCAAGGGCGGCGATCTTTTCCTTTCCATTTCCGAGGCATCTCGGATTGAGGCAATAGAACACGCCGAAATATCCGAAGAACGCATCTTCAACATATCGACCGCGACCGACCCGAAGTTCTATGAATCCGAATCCGCCCCTGAATCAACAGGCAAACTGCTCGATCATCTCTGCATCGTGAAACCCTTCGTGTTCTACTGCGGCGGCTCTGATCCGAGAAAGAACCTTGATCGCCTGATTTCCGCCTATGCCAAACTGCCTACAAGTCTACGTGAGACACATCAACTCTTGCTGGTCGGGACCATCCCTCCGCAAGACATCAATGCGCTACTGAACCACGCTGCAGCATGCGGGCTCATGCCGTCTGAAATCGCCATCCCAGGATATCTGGAAGATGATTTCGTCATCGCGCTTTACCATGCGTGTCGATGTTTTGTTCTGCCATCATGGCATGAAGGTTTCGGACTTCCCGCTCTTGAAGCCATGGCTTGCGGGGCACCTGTCATCGGCTCGAACAAGTCCAGCATACCTGAAGTGATCGGCAACCCCGACGCGCTGTTCGACCCTTTTGATGAACAATCGATTTCAAACAAAATCGAGAAAGTGCTGTCGGATGAAAATTTCCGCGCAAGCCTGATCAGGCGCGGACTCGCTCAATCCAGACAATTCTCATGGGATTTGACAGCCCAGCGCACATTTGCCATTCTCGAAAATTCGGTGGAGCGTAAGAGTAAACCGCCTGTCGATCTCGAATCCATCCTTGCAAGATTGATCCGCTCTATTGCAGAGTTGCCTGGCTCCCCAAGTCAAGCAGATTTGGTGGAATTGGCCGAGGCGATCGACGCCACCTTTCCTGTTCAAGCGCACCACACCTGATTATGAACGCTGATCGCATCCAATCTCTTTTGCAGCGCGGTCTGGAATTCCATCGCAACCGCCAACTCGTCGAAGCAGAAGCCTGCTACCGTGAAGTACTCGGGATAGACCCCAATAATGCTGACGCCATCCACCTTTTGGGGCTGCTTGCCGACGCAATCGGCGACAAAGATCTTGCGGTTGACCTCATTGCCCGTGCGCTGTCCATCCAGCCTTCTAGCGACCTTTATTGCGCGAGCCTCGCCAGGATTCTGAAATCACAGGGGAAGATGGCACAGGCCATCGCCTATTTCCAGGAAGCCATCAAGCTTGCCCCTGACCGCGTAGATTTCCATATGGATCTCGGCGCTCTATACCAGGAAGTCGGCAGGATAGAAGATGCCATTTCCTGTTACAGGAAATGCCAAGCATTGGCGCCTCATGACGAAAACTGCCGGACAAGACTTGCCGAGGCGCTGCGAGAAAGTTTAGCCACGACAGCCGAATCTCCAGGCAATGCGGTTGCAGAACTGCTGCAACGCGGCCAGCAATTTCATCGTGACGGGCGGTTCAATGAAGCCAAACGCTGCTATGCCGAAGCGCTTATCATGGACTCCGCCGACACACTTGCAGCGGACCTGATAGAACTGGCCAATGATGCCCTGGAAGATGCAAGGCTGGTCGAGGAAATTCTGCACATTCCCGATTTGACCGGAAGCAATGCGCAGGAAAGCCCGCCGAGTATCAAAGTCAGTCAGCAGCTCGCCGACACCAAGCTTGACTACCTAGAGAAGCGGAACGAAGCACTGTGGCTGCAGGAGCAACTCCTGATCGTAAATGCAGAGCTCGATGCGTTCCTCAAGTCGGGTACAAAATGGAATTTTTCCACCGCGCTATCGAATGCCAGGACGCATCTGCAGAATGGTCGGCTGATGGAGGCCAAAGGAATTGCCGAATTGATTCTGCGTCTGCAGGCCGCGAACAAGGAGGCGACCATCTTTCTGGTTGAGCTTGGCGTCCTCTTCCATCAGCGGCGCGATCTGGCCACTTCCGAGAAGATTTACTGCAGGCTTCTGGAAGCCAATCCGTCGAACATCGATGCCTTGCATTTGCTTGGGCTGATCCATAGCCAGCGACACCAATACGACAAGGCCTTCGCTCTGATTGAACGCTCATTGCAGTCAAAAACCCCTGCTCCCCCGCATTTCTACAAAAATGCAGGACAAATAGCAGAGAAACTGCATGATCCCGTAAAAGCCGAGACCTATTTGAGGAAAGCCATTTCCCTGAACAGGACCTATGCTGAAGGTCATGCCAGCCTAGCTCAACTGCTGATCAAACAGAAACGGTTCGACGAAGCCGAACAGTGCTTGAAGGAAGCCATCGCATTGATTCCGGACAGCAAGGAAATCGCCGACCAACTCCACTTCCTCAATTACAAGGCGAGGCCATTCCCCGGAAAGCACACTGACCAATGAACGAACGACACGAAACGGCCATCATTCTCCACCTGTACTACACTGAGCTTTGGGATGAAATAGCTTCCTATCTGGCAAATCTGGAAAACAAATTTGATCTTTTCGTGTCCGTGCCGTTCGAGGCGAATTCGTCCACGCTCGCCAGCATCATCGAGTCTTATCCCGCAGCCAGAATCATTCGATACGGCAATAGAGGAAGGGATATAGCCAGCTTCCTTGAAATATTCTCTGCGATCGCACCACTGTATAAGTATGTCTGTAAAATCCATTCGAAAAGGACATTGCAGTTGTCCGGAGGCGATGAGTGGCGCCAATCCCTCTATAACGAACTGCTGGGATCCCGTGACAGAATCCTGCATATTCTGTCCGCCTTTGATAGCAACCCAGCGATAGGCATGATCGGCCCGGCCAGCCACGTTGAATCCATTCGGCATACCCGATGGACAGGTTTCCGCGAGTACCGCGAAATATTAACGCAATGGGCCGAAATAATAGGTGTAGAACACATAGATCAGTTGCACTTCTACTATTTTGCGGGATCGATGTTCTGGTTCAGATCGGAAGCTATGCGACCTATCCTTGACCTGAACATCACGCTGCTGGATTTCGAGCAGGAAACAGGCGTATATGATGGCACAATCGCACATGCGCTGGAACGATTTTTCCCCGTTGCCGCCTTTTCCGCTGGGTTCCAGATATTCGACACGGATCTGCTCGCCCCTGGCACCGTTTCCGACATCACACCCGTTTATGACGAGGCTGCCCGTCTAGCTGTGCAAAAGCGTGTGTGGAAAGCGCCAGACAACAGTCTGCCAGGCGTCAATCTGGTCGGGCCGGTAGAATTCATCAACGGCGTCAGTCTCAGCTCGAGAGGCTATGCCAAAAGTCTTGCTCATGCAGGAATAGCCCTCAATGTCGTCCCCTGGCGCAACGGATTCGAGCGGCTCAACCGGATCGAGGTCGAATATCCGACCAATGCGCTGCAACCACTCAATTTGATACATCTCAATCTCGATCTGTTGACAGCCGGTAGGCTGCTTGACCGTGGCATGCTGGCCGACATCGTGAACAAGGAGCGCTATAACATCTGCATTCCATATTGGGAATTGTCCACCGTCCCGCCTGAATGGCTGGAAACCCTGAACCGGTTTGATGAAATATGGTGCGCCAGCACCTTCATGGCCAATGCTTTTGGGGAGTCATTCTCGGGCCCGGTGAAAGTGATTCGCCCCTCGCTGGATTGGAATCCCCCTGACAGGATCTTTACACGCAAGGACTTTTCCATCCCGGAAGATAAATTCATTTTTTTCTATGCGGCTGACATAGGCAGCATCATTGGACGCAAAAACCACATGGCACTGGTGCAAGCCTACATTCGCGAATTCAAACCACAGGATGGCGCATACTGCCTTGTCAAAATCAATTACGCAAATCGCAGCGCCCGCGAAATCCAGGAACTCCTCAGCCTAGCCGAACAGCGTGCCGATATCATGTTCATGGACAAGTTGCTTGAAGAGGATCAAATGCGCGCTTTGTTCGACCAGATAGACTGTTATGTCTCACCACATCGGTCCGAAGGGTTGGGTTTGACCGTACTCGAAGCCATGAGCGCTTCAAAACCCGTCATCGCCACGCCTTATGGCGGTGTAACTGACTTCGTAACTCAGGAAACGGCCTTCCCTATAGATTTTCATCTCGCACCGGTCGGGGAAGGCAATTTCCCATACCCTGCACATTATCTGTGGGCTGATCCATCTATCGATTCACTGCGAAAACAGATGAGACATGTTTTTCAACATCGGGAAGCAGCGCGAGAGACAGCGCTAAGTGGCAAGGCACTTGCCGCCAGCCTATTTTCCGTAGAGACAACCGCCGAAGCCATTCGATCTGAAATCCAGAGGATCTGGCATGGCTAGTAACGACGCGCTGACAGAAATCGAAACGAATCTTTACCGTGCAAGAGTGGCGGCTTGGCAATCTTGGCCGAGTTTTCTGCTGGGCATGATCGTGGCAGCCGGGGAAGAACAACTTGCCAGAATCACGCTCGATGATCTTGCAAAGCAAACCTACCCCCATTTTTCTTTGCTGATTGTGTCCGACACAGCATTTCCTGACTTCAGGACACTGCCTGCAAATACTGACCCGATGCTGGTATTGAATCGCGCTCTCGCGGAATCCGATGCCGACTGGATAGGCCTGATTCACCCAGGGGATCTGATTCCATATCATGCTTTCATGATGCTTGCAGAATCGATACACAGCCACCCTGCATGGCGCCTTGTCTACAGTGACGAGGATACGATCGGACCTGCAGGCGATTTCATTTCGCCGTACTTCAAACCCGATTTCAACCTTGATCTGCTTCGAAGCCTGCCATACATTGGTGGACTCGTTCTGGTAAAGCGTGATTTGTTTTACGATACTCCTGGTTTCGATGCCGCTGGGGCCTTCGACTTGGTTTTCAGATCATATGAAAGTGCTGGAGAATCCGCCATAGGTCATGTGGCCGAAATTCTATATCACAGGATGCCGGCTCATGCCATGGTCCCGGGCGGGGCACTGATCGACGCGCTTGTTCGTCACCTCGATCGCTCGGGTATTGCTGCGAGAATCGAATCCGGCGTATACCCAGGCACTTTCCGCATACGGTATCAGCATATCCAGCAACCCTTGGTGTCTATCGTCATTCCAGTTCAGGAGCCTTTATTTCAGCTCCAGACCTGCCTCGAATCTATCATCGAAAAGACAATCTATCCCAATTACGAGCTGCTTCTCTCCGACATGAGCAGCATTTCGCAAGAAATCAGGACCTATCTCGAAAGCCTTGCGGGACTCAATTCCGCCAAGATCAGAGTGCTTCCCCCTTCCTCCGACCTTGGCGTCTTTTTCGAACAGGCCGAGAGAAGCGCGAAGGGAGAGCATGTCCTGATTCTGGACAGCCGCACAGCCGTTCTTCAGCCCGACTGGCTGAACGCATTGATGGAGCACGGACAGCGGAATGAAGTCGGTGCGGTCGGCGCAAGGCTGATCGATCCGCAGGGGAAAATCTACAGCGCCGGAGTCATTCCCTGCACGTCCCCCATCTTCCAGGGCCTTCCCATGAACGATCCCGGCTACTTCGGCAGGCTCCAGGTCGAACAGGACTATTCTGCTGTTTCCGGAAAATGCCTGCTGATCAAAAAGGCATTGCTAAAAGACTGGCTGAGTGAAAACGAAAAATGCCTGGATGGCTTCTTCGACATCGATCTTTGCTTCTCCGTCAGGAAAAAAGGGCTGCTCGTCGTCTGGACGCCTTACGTCAACCTGCTTTACACGGAAAGTCCCGCTCAACCCGCTGAAACGCAGGAGGGACTCCATCTGCTCTGGAAGAAATGGCTGCCGAGAATTGCAAACGATCCTGCCTACAATCGACATCTTTCCGTGGAGCATGCATTCGACAGGGAAATCCATGCAGAGCTCTTTCAGAACCCACTTCCCTGGCACCCCCTGCCCAGAGTGCTCTGCGTCATCGGCGACTCGAAAGGCGGGAGCGGCGAATACCGCGCCAAGGCCCCGCTCAGGGCGCTCAACAATGCCGGCAGAATCGAGGGCATGGAATGCCATGTCCATCATACGCCGGTAGGAATGGAAAGAATCAAGCCCGATGTCGTGCTGCTGCAATACCAGATCGAGGAAGCGCATATTCTCGCAACCGAACTCAACCGCCAGTACTGCGACGCGTTTTACGTGTTCGAAATCGACGATCTGATCACCAATCTCTCGGCGAACAATGCGAACAAATTCCTCTTCCCGCCGGACACGGTCAAGCGGTTGCGGAAAATCGCATCCCTTGCCGACCGCATGGTAGTCTCGACCAAACCGCTCGCCGAAGCCTACAAGGGCTTTTGCAAGGACATCCGCGTCGTTCCGAACTACATCGAGCACGCGAAATGGGGGCATCTTCAGCCACAGCGCAAGAAAGGGAAGCGCGCCAGAGTGGGATGGGCAGGGAGCAACAGCCACGGAGGCGACCTTGCCTACATGGTGGATGTAGTGAAAACGCTTGCCGCGGAAGTGGAATGGGTTTTCTTCGGCATGTGTCCTGAAGCGCTGAAGCCATACGTCGAATATCACGAACCTGTGTCCATAGCCGACTATCCAGCAAAGCTCGCGAGCCTGAATCTGGACATCGCGATCGCGCCGCTCGAAAACCACCCCTTCAACGAAGCCAAGAGCCACTTGAAGCTGCTCGAATACGGCATACTCGGTTATCCCGTGATCTGCACGGACATCGCCCCCTACCGGGGCGACTACCCTGTCACAAGGCTGAAGAACAGATTCCTGGAATGGGTGAAGACAATCAGGGAACATGCGGCCGATCTCGACGAATGCGCAAGACGCGGCGATGCGCTTCGGGAATATGTCAATGCCCACTGGATCCTCGAAGACAATCTCGATGCCTGGGCCACGGCATGGTTGCCCTAGAAAAATTTTCCTAAAGTTATCCGATTCTCGTCCGATAACTGGTTCAAAGCGGGCTCTTCTCGCTAAAAAACGACCTGTCAAAGGAGAATGGAAATGCCAACTTCAATCAACACGAACGTAATGTCGCTGAATGCGCAGCTGAACCTGCAAAGCTCGCAAAATTCCTTGGCGACATCCCTCGAGCGCCTCTCTTCCGGCCTCAGGATCAACACTGCAGCAGACGACGCAGCCGGGTTTGCAATCTCCCAGCAGATGACCGCGCAAATCAACGGCATCAACCAGGCCGCTAAAAACGCCAACGACGGCATTTCCATGGCGCAGACCGCACAGGGCGGCCTGAACGCTGAAATCGGTCTGCTGCAGAGCATGAGGACACTGGCTGTCCAGGCTGCAAACGGCACGAACTCCGCTTCCGACCGTCAGGCCATCCAGTCGCAGATCGCTCAGCTTCAGCAAGAGCTTTCGCGCACTGCGCTCACCACCCAGTTCAACGGCCTGAACATTCTCGACGGCACCATGTCGGATGCGCAGTTCCAGGTCGGATCCAATGCCGGACAAACCATCAATTTCGGCATCGCCAATACCCAGGGAACCGCAATCGGCAACAACGCCTACAGCACCGGCGGCGCAATGACGGGCGCGACGCTTGCAACGTCAAGCACCGCTTCCGGCAACGGCGTGACTGCGCAAACGCTGTCTGTTCAGGGCTCGCTCGGCACCAAGACGGTAAACGTCAGTGCAAACGATACCGCCTACACGATCGCCAACAGCATCAACAACGTCAGCGCCAATACCGGCGTGACGGCAACTGCGCTTACCCAGGCGGAATTGTCCGGTCTTGCTTCAGGCGGCACGGTATCGTTCTCGCTGCAAGGCTCCAATTCCACCGCTGTGACGATCAATGCATCGGTCACCAACACGAGCGATCTTTCCTCCATTGCCAATGCGATCAACGCCGAAACCGCAACCACCGGCATCAGCGCCTACTCCGATCAGAACGGCAACCTGTTCATGACGCAGAGCCAGGGTTACGACGTGAAGATCTCGAATCTTTCCGATTCCGGCACGACTTCCGGCACGATTGCAACGGTCAAGAGCTTCGGCACAGGTGCGGCATCGACCACGGCTGCCGTGGCAAGCGGACAAAGCGCGACGGTCGGCGGGCAGATCTCCTTCGAATCCTCGACGGCCTACACGATCAGTTCCAGCGTTGCAGGAACGGCTAATGGCGGCAGCGTGCTCGACACAAAATCCGCAGCGAACACCAATGTCGGCAGCACGCTGAACGCAGTGTCCAGCATCGACGTGACGACAGTGACCAACGGCACGCCACAAGGTGCGAACGATGCGATCAACACCATCGACATGGCGCTCCAGTCACTCAACACGATCGCGGCTAACCTCGGTTCCGTGCAGAACCGGTTCCAGGATACCATCACCAACCTGCAGACGACATCGAACAACCTGTCGGCAGCGAGGAGCCGTATCCAGGACACCAACTTCGCCCAGGAAACCTCCAACCTGACCCGCAACCAGATCCTTCAGCAGGCAGGTACGGCGATGCTGGCCCAGGCCAATCAGTTGCCGAACATGGTCCTGACACTGCTCAAGTGATGTAGGGCTTCAACCGGTCGCCTGACCAGTGCTATACTGGTCAGGCTCTTCCGATTAAGGAGATAGATCATGTCAATATCACCAGTTAACGTGACAACGGTCAATCAGTATTCAGCCCCGGATCAGAGCCAGACGCAAGGATCGAATCAGACTCAGGGATCGGGCCAGACGCAGGGACCCAGTCAGACGCAGGGATCGAGCCAGACGCAGGGATCGAGCCAGACGCAGGGATCGAGCCAGACGCAGGGATCGAGCCAGACGCAGGGATCGGAGCCCAGCCTGAAGCAGGTTCAGGACGCCGTGAACAAGATCAACAACGTGGTCCAGTCTGCGAATACTGACGTCCAGTTCAAGGTGGATCATTCGAGCGGCAGGGTTGTGGTTCAGGTCATGGACACGCACAACCACGAAGTGCTCCGCCAGATACCGAGCAAGGAGACCATGGCCATCGCCCAGGCGCTGGACAAGCTTCAGGGAATCATCATCCGCAACCACGCCTAAGTCGCCGGAGACATCATGTCCACTTCTTCCACATCCGGGCTGAGCAGTACATCGGCGGCCCTTGCGAGCGCAGGGGCCTCGATTGCAGGATCTGGAATATCCTCCCCAGGCATCGGATCCGGACTCAACGTCAACGGCATCGTCAGTTCACTGATGGCGGTGGAAAGCCAACCGCTCACACTGCTTCAGAATCAGGAAAAGTCTTACCAGACCAAACTTTCTGCGTACGGTCAACTGACGTCAGGCCTTTCCGCCTTCCAAGCTTCAGTTGCATCGCTGACCAGCCAAAGCACATTCCAGAGTCTCACCGCAACGCCATCCGATTCGACCGTTCTGACAGCAAGCGCTGCCACCAATGCAAGCACAGGCAACTATTCCGTCAATGTCACGGCGCTCGCGCAATCCCAATCGCTGGTAGCGACAGGGCAGGCCACCACCACAGCGGCAATCGGATCAGGCACATCGACCACCCTGACGTTTTCGTTCGGCACGATCAGCGGCACGACGACGAACGGCGTCTACGGCTCAGGGACGACATTCACCCAGGATCCGACACAAGGTACCAAGACGGTCACGATAGACAGCTCCAACAATTCGCTGCAAGGCATCATGGATGCGATCAATGCGGCCAATATCGGCGTGACGGCCTCGATCGTCAACGACGGCAGCAGCACCCCATACAGGCTTGAGCTGACTTCGTCTTCAGGCGCCCAACACAGCATGGAGATTGCAGTATCGGGAGATTCCACCTTGCAAAGCCTGCTCGGCTACAATCCGACCAGCACTTCAGGGCAGAACATGACCCAAACGGTTGCCGGCCAGGATGCAGCATTTACCGTGAACGGTCTTTCGGTCACCAGCCAGTCCAATACAGACTCTTCGGCCATACCCGGCGTGACGCTGAACCTCATCAAGACAGGATCATCGAACCTTTCTATCACGAACAATGCCGCTTCGGTCCAGAGTTCCGTCCAGTCTTTCGTGTCAGCCTACAACACGCTGCACGGCGTGACGAATTCGCTGACCGCCTACGACAGCACGACCCAGACAGGCGGCCCTCTGGTCGGAGACTATACGGCCATGTCGGTCGAAACCAAGCTGAGCGGCATTCTGGTTTCTGCCGTTCCAGGACTTTCCAGCGGCGCGGCCATCACCACCCTCGGACAGCTCGGCATCTCGCTCAACAAGGACGGCACGCTTTCTCTGGACAACACGAAGCTGCAAAGCGCCATATCCAGCAATCTCTCGGCCGTCGGCGCAATGTTCGCTTCGGTCGGAAAAGCAACAGACAGCCTGGTCAATTACGTCAGTTCGACCAGCAAAACCCAGCCGGGCAGCTATTCCGTTGACGTCTCGCAGCTCGCCACTCAGGGAAGTGTCACCGGGAGCGTCAACCTCACCACCGGCAGCACGACCATTACAACGGGAAGCAACGATACGCTGAACATCACTCTGGATGGGACGACCTCTGTGGTGACAATTCCTCAAGGCACCTATACGTCTTCTCAGCTTGCAACCGTGGTTCAATCCGCGATCAACGGCAACAGCACGTTCTCCTCTGCTGGACTGTCGGCTACCGTTGGAATCAATGCTTCAGGATACATGACGATCAATTCGAATCAGTATGGTTCTGCCTCAACCGTTGCACTATCTGCGTCGCCAGCCTCAACTACGCTATTTGGGTCGAGCATTACTACTGTGGCAGGCGTGGATGCAGCAGGAACCATAGACGGCTACCAGGCATCGGGCTCCGGCCAGAACCTGACTGGAGCCTCCGGATCGCCTGTCGATGGCCTGACCCTCCAGGTCCTTGGCGGTTCGCTGGGCGCCCGAGGCACGATCAATTATTCACAGGGTTATGCAACAGGACTCAGCAATGCCGTCAACGAAATTCTCTCTAATTCGGGGCAGATCGCATCCGTCACCAATGGAATCAATGCCAGCATCACCCAAATCAACAGCGAAATCACTGCAATGCAGGCACACCTTGCCCAAGTCCAGAAAAATTACCTCAGTCAGTTCACATCGCTGGACGTATTGATGGGGACCATGCAGTCAACCAGTTCTTACCTGACCCAGCAGCTTGCCAATCTGCCCAAGGTCAACTAAACAGGAGATACAACCATGTATGCAGCCAATTCGGCGGTCAGCTCATACTCGAACACCAGCATGGAAACAGGCGTTTACGATGCAGACCCTCACAGACTGATCATGCTGCTTTTCGAAGGTGCGGCATTGACCGTCTCTTCCGCCATCGGCCACATGGAGCGCAATGAAATCGCCCAGAAGGGCAGATCGATATCCCATGCCATAGCGATCATCGACAAGGGGCTCAGCGCCAGCCTCGACATGAAGGCAGGCGGAGAGATCGCGCAGAATCTGTCTTCCCTTTACGACTACATGACGAGAAGACTGTTGCATGCCAATCTCAACAACGATGTCGCAGCGCTGAAGGAAGTGCTGGGTCTGATTGGCGAATTGAGAGGCGCATGGGAAGCCATCGGCGACAAGACCATGCAGGCAACCCCGAAAATGGCGGAGCCGCCGGTCGAACGCAGGTCGGCCATCAGCTACGGCAAGGCATGACGAAAAGTGCGACTGAGTATTATCGGAAAATTCTTGTTCGGTCCGAAAGGATGCTTGCCTCTGCGCAATCCGGCAACTGGGAAAACCTCGTAGAAGAAGCAAAAGCCTACGAACAGGAAATCCTCGGTGTTCCTCCCGCTACAGACAGTGAAATGGAGCAATGCGCCGAACTCATTGCTTCCATTCTGGAAAACGATGAAAAGATCAAGTCGCTGGTCAAGGCCAGAATGAGCGATCTTCAGGGCGCACTTTCAAGCGTCTCCCAGTCCATCAAGCTCAATCAGGCCTATCGATGAATCCGCTTGACGCGCTGATCCGCGTCCTTCAGCTGGATCGGACGCAAATCCTCGCTTCGGCAACGCAGGATGCAAAACTTCCTCAGGTCCAGATCGGGCAAAAAGTAGCCGCAAAGGTCGAAGCGCAGCTCCCCAACGGCAATTTCAAGGTGCGCATAGAAAACCAGCCGCTGCAGATGAATCTTCCAGCAGGAACGAAAGCGGGTGATACCCTCGACCTCGTCCTGCTCACAAGAGAACCCAGGCTCACTTTCAAGCTCGATCAGACGCAGAACCTTCCTCAGTCCGAACTGAGCCAGACCGGCCGCCTCATTTCCCAGTTGTTGCCCGATGCGTCGAAGCAAACCGCCCCTATGGCCGGCGCAAAACCCGTTCTTCCATCTCCCCCCCAGGAGTCCGGGCAGCTGGCCCAGGCCCTGCAGAATACGCTTTCCAAAAGCGGGCTCTTCTACGAATCACATCAGGCGCAATGGGTAATGGGACAACGTCCGCTCGAGCAACTGCTTCAGGAGCCGCAAAATGTCCAGACTGCGCAGCCCGCGCCCGCCGAAATCAAGCTCCAAGGGCAACTTACTCAGCAATCTGCAGCGCACATGGCCAAGGGATCTGCCGATGTCTCTGAGCTCAAGATCAAGGATTCCGTTCTGCCTGTCGTCAAGCAGCAGATCCAGACGCTGGAATCGCAGGAATTCAGCTGGAACGGGCAGATCTGGCCCGGACAAAACATGGAATGGCAAATCAGGGAAGAAGAGTATCAGCATCGCGGCGGATCGTCCAAAGAAACAGCGCAACGTGCCTGGTATTCCCGCCTGCGTCTTGCGCTCCCCAATCTGGGACAAATCGACGCCAATCTGAGACTATCCGGTTCCGGTGTTCAAATTTCCTTTCAGGTCGCGAAGCCCCAAACTCAAAGCAGCCTGAAAATGCAGATGAACAGGCTTCAGGATTCGCTTCAGGCAAATGGCGTGAATCTCCTTTCGTCGACCGTTCAGCATGGATGACAAGCCCAGACAATCGGCAGTTGCACTCGCCTATCATGCTGGAGATGTCGCGCCAAAAGTGGTCGCAAAGGGCCGGGGAATCGTTGCCCAGATGATCATCGAGCGCGCAAAGGAAGCCGGGATTTATGTGCATGAATCCAGGGAACTCGTCTCGCTCCTGATGCAGGTCGACCTGGACGACCGCATTCCGCCAGAGCTTTATCTCGTCGTTGCCGAGCTGCTGGCCTGGCTATATAGGCTGGAACACGAAAACACACCTTAACCATGCTTTTGCGCTACAATCGGCTTTCAAATTGAAAGAAATGCTTTATGACAGGCCCTAAACTCGAACCCACCTCAGTTCCCAGCCATAGCGACTATCACGTCCACTCGAAAACCGAGATCGTCTCCATCCTCAAGGAAATCCAGGAAAAGAGGGAAACGGCCGCCCTTTTCTTCAACGCCAGCGAGTCCATGCTGACATCGGTTCTGAAGGTGAGCGGCGCCAAGGATAAGATTTATCTCGACTGCAACATCAACGAGCAACTGAACAGGCAGGTGGCAGCGAGCAAGCGCCTCATTTTCGTTTCTGCCGTGCGCAGCATCAAGATCCAGTTCGACATCCCGCATGTCGAACGGGTAGATTTTGACGGCGGACCGGCATTTATTGCCGCTCTGCCGAAATCAATGGTGAGATTGCAGCGACGCGAATATTTCCGAATCGATATTCCGGCAAACGAACCGATAATCTGCACGATACCGACGCCAAAAGGCAATCTGGAAGCTGTTGTAGTCAACATCAGCGCAGGCGGCATCGGCGTCATGATGAGCTACGGCGAAGGTCTGACCCCAGGGGAGACCTATCAGGATTGCAGGATTTCCCTTCCCGGATTGGGAGAATTGACCACCGCCATCCAGATCAAGTCGACTCACGACATCACCATGAAAAACGATGTCGTCAAGAAAATGGCGGGATGCGAGTTCATCGGCATGCGCGAACCGGCGAAAAACCTGACGCAGCGCTACATCATGAAGACGGAAAGGGATAGAAGAGCTCAGGAGCAGGATTAAACCGACATGTTCATGATGTCGTTGTAAGCGGTAACCAGCCTGTTTCGGACCTGGACCATTTCCTGGAACGAGATGTTCGCCTTCTGCAGGGAAAGCATCACTTCCGTCAGGTTCGCGTTGCCCGAACCTGTCTCCATCGCCTGGACCATTTTCTCAGGCGCCTGCTGCATGGCATTGACCTGATCGATCGAATGCTTGAGCGCCGATGCGAAATCGACGCCGCCGGATGCAGCAGCTTCCGGCGCTTTTGCGCTTGCAGCATTGGACGCCGCCTTCAGCTCGCTCAGCATTGAATCTATTCCTGACAGGTCCATCCCGATCTCCAGAGTTTCAAAAACAAAAAGCAATATTCATGCCTGATCAATCATTGCTTTCCAAACGATACTGCTGCAGCTTGTACCTCAGCGTCCTTTCGCTGATCCCCAGCTTTTGAACGGCAAGCTTTCTCGATCCGTTCACCGAAGCCAGCACTTCCATTATATGCTTCTTTTCCAGAGATTTGATGTCTTCCGCCTTTTCTTCGCGCATTTCGCCTGGCCGCTCTTCCGCAAGCATCAAATCTTCCGCTTCTATCTCTTGCCCGGTCGCCAGCACTGCCGCGCGCTGGATGACGTTTTCCAGTTCCCGAATGTTGCCCGGCCACGAATGGCGCGCAAGACGCGCTTCGGCGTTTGACGAAAGCTTCAGGCTGCCCTCGATGCGGCTTGCGAAGTAGCGGGCGAGCGGCACGATATCCTGGGCATGCTCCCTCAAGGGGGGGATATGCAGCGGGATGACATTCAGGCGGTAATAGAGATCCTCCCTGAAAGCGCCATTTGCGACGATTTCCTGCATGTCACGATTGCTCGTGGCAAGCACCCTGATGTCGAGCGGAATCGGCTTCCTTCCACCCACGCGCTCCACTTCCCTTTCCTGGAGCACACGGAGCAGCTTGGCCTGGAGCCCCAAAGGCATCTCGGATACCTCGTCGAGAAGCAATGTTCCGCCCTCTGCCTGCTCGAATTTGCCTGCCTGCGGCTGCACCGCCCCAGTGAACGCGCCCTTCTCATAGCCGAAAAGGGTCGCCTCGAGCAGATTTTCAGGAATCGCGGCGCAGTTGATTGCGACAAAAGGCTTGTCGGCTCTCGCCGAATTGCGATGAATGAAGCGCGCAAACACTTCCTTGCCTGTCCCGCTCTCGCCGCTCAGCATCACGGTCGCCGAGGATTTGGCCACCCTTCTCGCAAGCTGAAGCAATGCCTCGATTTTCGGATCTCGAGCGATTACCCCGGAATGGTCATCATAGGGGACGGCAAGCTGGTATTTTTCGACATACTCGATCAGGCTGGAAGGTTCGAAGGGTTTGAGCAGGTAGTCGCACGCACCGGAGCGCATCGCACCGACCGCCCTTTCGACGTCGCCGAAAGCGGTCATCAGCACCACAGGAATGCCTGGAAATGAAGCGCCTATTTCGTTGAGCAGCGCGTAGCCGTCCATGGGTTTCATGTTGACGTCGCTCACCACCAGCCCGACCTTTTCCTTTTTCAGCAGGGAAAGCGCCTCCGTCCCGTCCTGTGCAGAAACCACTGGATATCCCGCAAGCTCGAGCGTCGCCTCGATCGCCTCACGAAGATCGCGATCGTCCTCCACGATCAGCACAGGCAATTTCTTTTCACTCATCGATCAATTCTATCCTCAGCAAATCATTCGCATGTTCCTGACGCGACGACCTCATCGGCAAGTCCAGCTCGAACTCGCTTCCCGAACCCGATGCCGATTTGACCTTGATGCTGCCGCCATGCGACTCGACGACACCGCGCACGATCGCAAGCCCGAGCCCGGTGCCTTCCTGGCGCGTGGTAAAGAAGGGCTCGAACAGGCGGTCCTGCAATTCGCGCTCGACCCCTTTCCCCTCGTCTCTCACGGCAAAATGTATCCGCCCCGCCTCGCACCATGCGCGCAGTTCGATTTTACCCCCCGCGCTCGACGCCTGCATCGCATTTTCCAGAAGATTGAGCAGCGCGCCGCTCAACGCCTTCCGGCTTCCCTTCAATACGGCACCACTGCCCTCGTCCTTCACTTCAAAAACCAGATCGCGCGACTTCATCTGAGGTTCGATCACCTGCTGCAGTTCGGCCAGGAGGGCGCTCACCGGAACATCCTCTTCCCCAACCGTCTCCCCTTTGACGAAAAGCAGCATGTCCTTGATCAACTGCTCGAGATGACGGAGTCTTGCAAGCGATCTTTCGGCGAATTTCGAGCGTTCTTCCTGAGCAAGGTCGGACTTTCCCAAGTGGGATGTGTAAAGCATCGCCGTGGCAAGGGGGGTGCGCAACTGGTGCGCAAGGCTCGCAGCCATTTCACCCATTGCAGACAGACGCTGGTTGCGCTGCATCTGCATTTTCAAGTCATGCACCTCGGTGATGTCCTGGATCATCAGGATCTGCCCGTCGGATGCGCCCAGATCGCTTTTCACGATACTGAGGCGCCTCATTTCACTGGAAAGCCATTCCCCCGGCGTTGCAGTCGGCGTCAACTGCACCATGCCGCCCCACGCCTTCCCGCGAATCTCGTCGCCGAACATGGCTGTCGCCGCCGGATTCATTTCGATCACGCAACCTGCCGAATCAAGCACCACCACACCGCCGGGGAGCCCGGCAAGAATCAGCCCAAGCCGTTCGGACAGCGCTTCCTTCTCGAGAAACTGGCTGCGCAGCTCGCCGTTCGCTACCGCGAGTTCCTGTGTCAACTGGACGACGCGCTGCTGCAAATCCTGATAGGCCTGGGAAAGATGCTCGGATGCCTGCATGAAGATCGAGAAGGCTTCCTCGAGCTGCTGCTTGTTTCCCGGTGTAGAATCCATATTTTCATGTAAAATACCCAATCGAAGAACATCATACCCCTTATGCCGGATATTTTTAAGGTGCGTGCCCAGTTTAAGCCATCAGGTGCAAAAACATGGCGGTAGACGACCAGCCCTCGTTGATGTCCCAGCTGCAGGTGCTGAGTCGCCTGTCGATGCAGCAGAAACTGGGGCTATTGGTAGCTGTCGCGGCGATCATTGCGATCATCGTGGGCGCTTGGCTATGGGAAACGACTCCGGATTACCGCGTGCTCTACAGCAATCTTTCCGATCAGGATGGGGGCGCGATCATCGCTTCCCTCCAGCAGATGAATGTCCCCTACAAATTCGCCGAAGGCGGCGGCGCATTGCTCGTTCCGGCAGACAAGGTTCACGAAACGCGCCTCAAGCTCGCAACCCAGGGACTCCCCAAAGGCAGCCTGGTCGGATTCGAATTGCTGGACAACGAAAAATTCGGAACAAGCCAGTTCCAGGAGCAGGTCAATTATCAGCGCGCGCTGGAGGGAGAGCTCGCCAGAACGATACAGTCGCTTTCCCCGGTGCAAAGCGCCAGAGTGCACCTGGCCATTCCAAAGCCCTCGGTGTTCGTCAGAGACCAGGAGAAGCCGAGCGCTTCCGTCTTGCTCAACCTCTATCCCGGAAAGGTACTCGACCCGTCTCAGGTCACTGCGATTGCGCATCTCGTCTCGAGCAGCGTTCCAGAACTTTCCGTGAAGAACGTGACCATCGTCGATCAGAACGGCAACCTCCTGAGCCAGCCCGTCGACGAACTCCTGGCAAGCGGGATGAATCCCGGGCAATTGAAATATCTCCAGGACACCGAAAAGAGCTACATCAAGCGGATCGAGGACATATTGACGCCTGTCGTGGGCGCGAACAACGTGCGCGCGCAAGTGACGGCCGACCTCGATTTTTCTCAGGTCGAGAATACCTCAGAAACGTACAAGCCCAATCAGCCCCCCAACGCCGCAGCAGTGCGCAGCGAACAGATTTCGGAAACATCGTCCAGCAGCGAACAGAAGGCGAACGGCGTCCCAGGCTCCCTTTCCAACCAGCCGCCTGCGCCGGTGAGCGCGCCGGTCGCCGCGCCCCCGAATGCGGCTGCAACCGCGTCCACGAAGCCGACCTCGACAAGCGGCAACACGGCCAACATGCAAAAGGACATGACCACCAATTACGAAGTCGACAAGACGATCCAGCACGTCAAGAATCAGGTCGGCGGCATCAAACGGCTTTCCGTTGGAGTCGTGGTCAATTACGAAAAGGTCGTCGATCCGAAGAAGAAAACCGTCACCTACAAGCCGCTCCCGTCCAGCGAGATCAAGCAGATCACCGATCTCGTCAAGGATACGATGGGTTTCGATGCGACGCGCGGCGATACGCTGAATGTCGTCAATACCGCCTTCACCGCGCCCGAAGTGGAGACCATCCCGCCACTTCCCTGGTACAAACAGCCGGGGCTCATTTCCCTTGCCACGCTGATCGGCAAGAATCTGGCGATTGCAGGCGTGGTGCTCTATTTGCTACTCGGCGTCATTCGCCCCGCACTCCGAAACATCAAGCTCGATGCCGCAGCCATGATTGAAGCACAAGCGGTAGCAGCAGCCGAACAGCAGCATCACGCGCCGGTCGGCACTCAATATAATGAAGAAGCCGCGGAAGCAGCCAAGGCCCTGGCGCGCGAGAATCCTCAACTCGTGGCGAACGTGATCAAGAGCTGGGTTTCCGGAAATGAATGAAGACGGACTCAGCAAAAGCGCCATCCTGCTGCTGTCCCTCGGCGAAAACGAGGCCGCCGAAGTACTGAAATATCTCGGCCCCAAGGAAGTGCAGAAGATCGGCACCGCGATGGCTTCGCTTTCCAATGTATCGAAAGAGAAGATCAACAGCGTGTTCTCCGAATTCTATGACGCGGCAGGCGAAAAAACCACGCTCGGCATGGGATCGGATGAATACATCCGCAGCGTGCTCAAGAAAGCCCTGGGGGATGACAAGGCGGCAGGATTGATCGACCGCATCCTGCAAGGCGGCGACACCAGCGGCATAGAAGCACTCAAATGGATGGACGCCTCGACAGTGGCCGAACTGATCCATAACGAGCACCCCCAAATCATCGCAACCATACTCGTCCACCTCGAATCCGATCAATCCGCCGAAATCCTCAGCCATTTCACCGAGCGCCTGAGGCATGACACGCTGCTCAGAATCGCCACGCTCGACGGCATACAGCCGACTGCGCTCAAGGAACTCAACGACGTGATGTCCAAACTCCTGTCGGGCGGCACCAACATCAAGAAATCGACGCTCGGCGGCGTCCAGGTCGTTGCCGACATCATGAACTACATGGGCGGCGGACAGGAAACTGCGGCCATCGACAGCATCAGGGACAATGATCCCGAAATGGCGCAGCAGGTTCTGGACGCCATGTTCGTATTCGAGAACCTGCTCGACGTCGACGATCGCGGCATCCAGCTCCTGCTGCGCGAGATACAGTCCGAATCGCTGATCATCGCCCTCAAGGGGGCATCGGAAGACTTGCGCGAAAAAATCTTCAAGAACATGTCGCAGCGCGCTGCAGAAATGATGCGCGAAGATCTCGAATCGAAGGGACCGGTCAGGATCAGCGAAGTCGAATCCGAACAGAAGGAAATATTGAAGATCGTCAGACGCCTGGCCGACGAAGGTCAGATCATCCTGGGCGGCAAGGGAGAAGAAGGCTTTGTCTAAGCCGGTCATCCCGAAGGAGCAATTGACCGCCTATCAGCGATGGGAAATGGAGTCGCTTGACGAATCCTCAAAGGAACCGGCAATCGCCTTGCCCACTGCCGAGGAAATCGAGCAAATCCACAGGAATGCTCATCAGGAAGGATACAATGCAGGTCAGGCGCGCGGTTACCAGGAAGGCTTCAATCAGGGGATTGCCGCTGCAACCGAAAAAGCAAACCAGATCCAGGTCGTTCTTTCCAATCTCAACCAGGAAATGCAAAGAATGGATCAGGAAGTGGCGGATGACATGCTTTCCCTGTCGCTCGCCATCGCGAAGCAGGTGCTGCTTCAATCGCTCGAAGTCAAACCGGAAATACTGCTCTCCGTCATCAGGGAAGCCATTGCCGATTTGCCCCCTTTCAATCAGCATGCCAATCTGGTGCTGAATCCGCTGGACGCCGCACTGGTCAAGGAGCACATGGGCGAACAGCTTGGCCATACCGGCTGGAAAATCATCGAAGACGAACGCGTCGCGCGCGGCGGATGCAGACTGGAGACTTCCGCAAGCCAGATGGATGTTTCGCTTTCCAAACGATGGGAAAGGGTGGTCTCCGCCATCGCCCAAAACAGCGCATGGTTGAGCCAGGAATAGATTCCCACAACGGGCGCTGGAAGAGTTTCCTGAAGGAATGCTCGGCCCGTGCCGCCAGCACCGACCCGCTGCAGGTCACCGGCCATCTCACCAAGGTCGCCGGGCTCGTCGTCGAAGCCGTGGGACTGCAGCTTCCAGTGGGCAGCGACTGCACCATTCTTTTGCCGGACGGAAAATCCGTGGATGCCGAAATCGTCGGCTTTTCCGGCAACAAGCTCTTCATGATGCCCACCCAGGATGTGCAGGGACTGGTCCCGGGCGCAAAAGTCGTCGCGGCCGAAGTCTCACCGCAAAAACCTCGCCTGGGCGCACCGAGCACGCTCAAAAGACGGATTCAGGACCACACGAAACAGGTTCCAGTGGGCAACTGTCTGCTCGGCAGAGTGCTGGACGCGAACGGACGCCCGCTCGATTCGCTCGGACCGCTTCATGATGTCCAGAATGCAACACTCCAGAATCGGCCTTACAATCCGCTGAATCGCGAACCGATCAGCCATCCGCTCGATGTCGGCATCAGGGCGATCAACGCCTTGATGACGGTGGGAAGGGGGCAGCGCATGGGACTGTTCGCCGGCAGCGGCGTGGGAAAAAGCGTGCTGCTCGGCATGATGGCACGCTATACCAGTGCAGAAATCATCGTCGTCGGACTGATCGGGGAGCGGGGACGCGAAGTCAAGGAATTTATCGAGCAGATTCTTGGAGCGGAAGGACTCGCCCGGTCGGTCGTCATCGCGGCGCCCGCAGACACTTCACCCTTGCTGCGCCTGCAGGGTGCGGCCTATGCTACGACCGTCGCAGAATATTTCCGA
>JAJZPK010000179.1 GCA_021811205.1 Pseudomonadota bacterium | reverse complement strand
ACCTCGCCTGGACGCTGGAAAACCTCCTCGAGGGCCATGTGGTCAACAGGATAACGGTGCCTGAAAGTGAAGCGGAACTTGCAAGGCTCGCGCTTTCGCGCATGCTCGAAGTTTCCTGACATGTTCAGAACATTGCACATCGCGACCTACAACATCCACAAGGGCTTCTCGCACTTCAACAGAAGGCTGATGGTGCATGAATTGCGCGAAAACCTGCAAGGCATCGGGGCTGATCTCATCTTTCTTCAGGAAGTACAGGGGGTTCACGAAGAGCATGCGCTCACCCACGAGAACTGGCCGGAGGCGCCCCAGTACGAATTTCTGGCGGAATCGGCATGGCCCGAATTCGCCTATGGCAAGAACGCCGTCTACGAAGAAGGCCACCACGGCAACGCGATCCTGAGCCGCTTCCCCATCCTGAGCTGGGACAATTTCGACATTTCCGGGCATCGTTTCGAAAGCCGCGGCCTGCTTCACTGCGAAGTCGAGGTGCCTTCTTGGGACAGGCATCTGCACTGCATCTGCATCCACATGGGGTTGTCTTCCCGCGTGAGAAGAAAACAGATCGCGGCGCTCGAGAAAAAAATCGAGGAGATCGTCCCGCAAGATTCTCCGTTGATCGTCGCAGGCGACTTCAACGACTGGTCATGCAGGGCAGGGAGAATCATGGTCCACGGCAAGCCCCTGAATGAGGTTTTCGAGATCACAAGGGGCAAGATGGCAAGGAGCTTTCCCTCCGCGCTTCCGCTGTTTCGCCTCGACAGGATATACGTCAGGGGGTTCAACGTCAGGGCGGCAGCGGTTCATCAGGGTCAGCCCTGGTCCAGGATTTCCGACCATGCGCCGCTTTCGACGACGCTGGTTCTGAAATGAGAGGCGAGCGCTTCGTTTCCGGAAATGCCATCAGGCTCCTGAAGAACGGCGACGCATATTTTCCCGCCCTCGAAGCTGCCCTGGACAGCGCTTCTCACGAAATCTTCCTCGAAACCTACATCTTCGAGCACGACAGTGCAGGAGTCAGGATAGGGGAGGCATTGACTCGCGCTGCAAAAAGGGGAGCCTCCGTTCATCTCATGATAGACGGCTTCGGTTCCAGGAAGCTTCCGGAAGCGTTCGTCGAGACAATGGAAAATGCGGGGGTCCATGTGCTCTTCTTCGGGCAAAGGACTTCCCCCTGGACGCTGAGGCGGAGCCGCCTGAGAAGGCTGCATCGGAAGCTCGCCGTCATCGACGGAAGGATCGGTTTCGTCGGCGGAATCAACGTCATCGACGACAGGAACATACCGGGCATTCCGATCAAGGGAGCAAACATTCCTCCCCGCTTCGATTATGCCGTCGAAATCCGCGGCCCGCTGGTGTCCGACATCCATCGTTCGGTCAGGAACCTCTGGATCCTGCGCGTGTGGATGCACCTGAGAAAGCCCTGGAAGGAAAACTTCTCCCCGAATAACCACGAAAAGCCCGGAAATCAGGTTGCAGCATTTCTGGTGCGGGACAATCTGCGCCATCGCCGCAACATCGAACTCGCCTATCTGCGCGCCATCGCCTCGGCGAAGCGGGAAATCATCATCGCGAATGCCTATTTCTTTCCCGGACTGAGCTTCCGTCATGCGCTCGTCGACGCCGCCTCGCGAGGGGTACGTGTTGTCCTGCTGCTGCAGGGAAAGGTGGAATACCTGCTGCTGCATTACGCCACCCGGGCCCTTTACGGGAAATTCCTCGATTCCGGAATCGAAATCCACGAGTATCACAGGAGCCTGATGCACGCCAAGGTTGCCGTGATCGACGGATTCTGGACGACCGTGGGTTCGTCCAACATCGACCCTTTCAGCCTGCTTCTTGCTAGGGAAGCCAATGTGATGGTCAGGGACGAGCCTTTCGCATTCGAGTTGAGGGACAGCCTGCTGGATGCGATCGCAAACGATTCGAGCAGGCTGCTACCGGACAGTTGGGCGAGGCAGCCGCTCACCACCCGCCTCATGACATGGCTGAGCTACGGATTGGTCAGATTTCTGACCGGCATGGCAGGCTACGGAAGGGATCATGAGTTCAGGTAGGAGCGACTGGAAAACCGTCAAAACCCTGATTCCCTATCTCCTGGAATTCAAGGGAAGGGTGGCGCTCGCGGCGCTTTTCCTGATCCTGGCAAAGGCTGCCGGCGTCACCGTGCCCATCCTTTTCAAGCATGTCGTGGATGCCCTCGATGTCCGCAACAGCGTGGTTTTCCTGCCGGTTTTTCTGCTTATAGCCTACGGACTCCTGAGATTTTTGGGCACGTTTTTCGGAGAACTGCGCGATGCGGTATTTGCCAAGGTGACGCAGCGCGCGATACGCCGTGTCGCACTGAAAATATTCCTCCACCTGCATTCGCTCAGCTTGCGTTTTCATCTCGAGCGGCAGACTGGCGGCATGTCGAGGGACATCGAGCGCGGCACCAAGGGCATCAGTTTCCTGCTCAACTTCATGCTGTTCAACATCATTCCGACCATCGTCGAGATCGCACTCGTCGCGGTAATACTGCTCTCGAAGTACGACGTCTGGTTCGCAGTCATCATCTGCATCACGCTCCTGGTCTACATCGGTTTCACCCTCGCCATCACCGAATGGCGCATGATTTTCCGCAGGACCATGAACGACATGGACTCGAAGGCCAACACGCGCGCAATCGACAGCCTGCTCAATTACGAAACGGTCAAGTATTTTTCCAACGAAGCCTTCGAGGCGGGACGCTACGACGAAAACCTGGAAAGCTGGGAAAACGCAGCGGTGCGCAACCAGACTTCCCTGGCCTGGCTCAATGCCGGGCAGAGCGCGATTATCGCGGTCGGGATCACGATCCTGATGTGGCTGGCCGCCAAAGGCGTGGTCGAGAAGAAAATGACCATCGGGGATCTCGTTCTGGTGAACGCATACATGCTCCAGCTATACATGCCGCTCAATTTCCTGGGATTCGTCTACCGCGAGATCAGGCATTCCCTTGCCGACATGGAAAGAATGTTCGCCCTTCTGGATCAGTTTCCCGAGATACGGGACAGGGAAGATGCGCAGGATCTGGTTCCGGGGCAAGCCCAGGTCCGGTTCGAACATGTCGATTTCAGCTACGAAAAAAACCGCCAGATCCTCCACGACATCAGCTTCGAAATTCCGGCGGGGAAGACGGTCGCGGTGGTCGGGCACAGCGGTTCGGGAAAATCGACTCTGGCAAGGCTGCTCTTCAGGTTCTACGAAGCAGACCGCGGCAGGATACTGATATCCGGCCAGGACATCCGCGATGTCACGCAAAAATCGCTGCGCTCGGCCATCGGGATCGTGCCTCAGGATACCGTCCTTTTCAACGACAGCATCTATTACAACATCGCTTACGGCAGGCTCGACGCGAGCCGCGAGGAGGTTTTCGAGGCTGCGAAAATGGCGCATATCCACGATTTCGTTGCTTCCCTGCCGCAAGGATACGAAACCCTGGTCGGAGAGCGGGGGCTCAAGCTCTCCGGGGGGGAGAAGCAGCGAGTCGCCATCGCCAGGGCAATACTGAAGCAGCCTGCCGTGCTGATCTTCGACGAGGCGACTTCGGCACTCGATTCGAAATCGGAAAAAAACATCCAGATGGAGCTCAAAAGGATCGCGAAAAACCGCACCACCCTGGTCATCGCGCACAGGCTTTCCACGATTGTCGATGCCGACCGGATTCTCGTTATGGACAAGGGCAGGATCATCGAGCAGGGCACGCACAGGATGCTTCTTGAGAAGGGCGGCACCTATGCCAACATGTGGATGCTGCAGCAGCAGGAAGAGGAAAAGATTACGGCGCCTGAAAATAATCAGGTAGAATAATCAATTTTCACAAGTTCGGAATTATGCTCAAAGGCAGTCTGGCTGCGATAGTCACGCCCATGCAGGATGACGGGGCACTGGATCTCGGGAGGCTCCGCTCGCTCGTCGATTTTCACGTCGACGAAAAAACGGACGGCATTGTCGTGGTCGGCACGACGGGCGAATCTCCCACGGTGGATTTCGAAGAGCATCGCCTATTGATCGCTACTGTCGTCGAGCATGCCGCAGGACGGATTCCGGTGATTGCAGGAACCGGAGCGAACTCGACCCGGGAAGCGATCGAGCTTTCGCGCTATGCGCAGGGAGCCGGTGCGGACG
>JAJZPK010000009.1 GCA_021811205.1 Pseudomonadota bacterium | reverse complement strand
CCGACACATGCTTCACATTGGGATCGGACTGGGCGATGTCCTCCCCCTGGCAATAGAGCCCCATGAAGCTGCCGTCGAGGGCGGCATCGAACATGTTGGGTATCCTGAGGCCCGGTTCGTTCTGCAACGGAACGCCCCATTCCTTTTCGAAAAGATGGCGCACGGCGTCGTCCGAAACATGCCTGTATCCCGGGAATTCGTGGGGGAAGGAGCCCATGTCGCACGAGCCCTGGACATTGTTCTGGCCGCGCAGCGGGTTCACCCCCACGCCTTCCCTGCCTATGTTTCCCGTCGCCATGGCGAGATTCGCGATCGCCATCACCATGGTCGACCCCTGCTCGTGCTCGGTCACCCCCAGCCCGTAATAGATGGCCGCATTGCCCCCCGTCGCATAGAGCCTAGCCGCGCGTCTGACGTCCAATGCAGGAACGCCGGTCGTCTTTTCCATCTCCTCGGGTGAATTTTCAGGCCCGGAGACGAATTGCCTCCATTCTTCGAATGCCTTCTTTTCGCATCGTTCGGAAACGAAGGCCTCGTCGACCAGATGTTCGGTCACGATCACGTGAGCGAGCGAATTCGCGAGTGCCACATTCGTTCCTGGTCTGAGCTTCAAATGGTGGACCGCCTCGACGTGGGGGGATCTGACGAGATCGATCGTCCTCGGGTCGGCCACGATGAGCTTCGCCCCTGCCCTCAATCTCTTCTTCATGAGGGAGGCGAAGACGGGATGCCCGTCTGTCGGATTCGCGCCGATCACCATGATGACGTCCGACTTCAATACCGAATCGAAAGTCTGGGTTCCGGCCGACTCCCCGAGCGTCTGCTTGAGCCCGTATCCCGTCGGAGAATGGCAGACGCGCGCACAGGTATCGACGTTGTTGTTGCCGAATGCCGCTCGCACCATCTTCTGGACGAGATAGGTCTCCTCGTTCGTGCAGCGCGAAGAAGTGATTCCGCCTATCGAGTTTTTTCCGTATTTTTCCTGTATCCGTCTGAATTCGGAAGCCGCATGATTGATTGCCACCTCCCAGGAAACCTCGACCCACGGATCGGTGATCTTCTTCCTGATCATGGGTTTGAGCATCCTGTCCTTGTGGGTGGCGTATCCCCAGGCGAACCGTCCCTTGACGCAGGAATGGCCGTGGTTCGCTTTGCCTTCCCCGTGCGGGACCATGCGCACCAGTTCGCTTCCCTTCATCTCCGCCCGGAATGAGCAGCCCACACCGCAATAGGCGCAGGTGGTCACGACTGCATGCTCGGGCTGCCCCATTTCGATCAGAGACTTCTCCGAAAGGGTCGCTGTCGGGCAGGCCTGGACGCATGCGCCGCATGAGACGCATTCGGATTCCATGAAGCTCTGGTCTTCTCCTGCGGAAACCCTCGAATCGAACCCTCTTCCCGAAATGGTGAGGGCGAAAGTCCCCTGCACTTCCTCGCAAGCCCTCACGCACCGGTTGCAGACGATGCATTTGGCAGGATCGTAGGAAAAATAGGGATTGGATTCGTCCTTCGCTTCGCGAAGATGGTTGGCGCCGTCGAAGCCGTAGCGCACTTCCCTCAAGCCCACCTCTCCCGCCATGTCCTGCAGCTCGCAGTTGCCGTTCGCGGAACAGGTCAGGCAATCGAGCGGATGGTCGGAGATGTAGAGCTCCATGACCCCCCGCCTGATTTGCGCAAGCTTTTCAGACTGCGTTTTCACCTTCATCCCTTCTTCGGCCGGGGTGGTGCAGGATGCGGGATAGCCGCGCCTGCCTTCTATCTCGACGAGGCAGAGCCTGCATGAGCCGAAAGGCTCCAGGCTTTCTGTTGCGCAGAGTCTGGGGATCCCCGTCCCGATCAGGCTCGCTGCGCGCATGATCGAGGTACCCTCGGGGACGGCTATTTTCGTTCCGTCTATTTCGAGGGTGACGGACCGGTCCGACAATTTCGCCGGCGTGCCCAAATCGGTTTCGCGATTCATACGAAATCCTCCGGAAAATGGTCGAGCGCTGAAAGGACGGGATAAGGCGTCATTCCCCCCATCGCGCAAAGCGAGCCGCTCAGCATGGTGTCGCACAGATCCCTGAGCAGCCCTTCCATTCTTTCCCCTTCCTTCATTCTGTCGATGACTTCCATTCCCCTTGTCGATCCTATCCTGCATGGGGTGCATTTTCCGCACGACTCGATCGCGCAGAATTCCATCGCATATCTCGCCTGCTTCTTCATGTCCGCCGTGTCGTCGAAGACGACGATGCCGCCGTGGCCCAGCGTGCCGCCTATCTTCAGGAAGGCTTCGTAGTCGAGCGGCGTATCGAAAAACGAAGGCGGAATGTAGGCGCCCAAGGGACCGCCCACCTGCACGGCCTTCACCGGGCGTCCGGATGCTGTTCCGCCCCCGTACTCGAATATCAGCTCGTTCAATGTGACGCCGAATGCCTTCTCGATCAGCCCGCCCCTTTTGATGTTGCCTGCGAGCTGGATGGGAAGCGTCCCGCGCGACCTGCCCATGCCGTAATCCTTGTAAGCCTGCCCACCGTTTGCCAGGATATGAGGTACTGCGGCAAAGGAAATCACGTTGTTGATCACCGTGGGCATGCCGAAGAGGCCCGAAATGGCGGGCAACGGGGGCTTCGCCCGGACGATTCCGCGGCGCCCCTCGATCGATTCGAGCATCGCAGTCTCCTCGCCGCACACGTAGGAGCCCGCTGCGCGCCTCGCTTCCAGATGGAACGGTTTTCCGGAATCCAGAATCGAATTTCCGAGATAGCCGTTCTTTTCGAGTATCTTTATCGCTTCCGAAAGAACCGAATAGGCATGGGGATATTCCGATCTCACGTAGATGTAGCCTCGTGACGCGCCGACCGCTAGGGCCGCGATGATCATCCCTTCGATCAGCATGAAGGGATCCCCCTCCATCACCATCCTGTCGGAATAGGTGCCGGAATCCCCTTCGTCCGCATTGCACACGACGTATTTTCGTTCAGCAGTCGCATCGAGCACGGTCTTCCACTTGATGCCGGTCGGAAAGGCCGCGCCCCCTCTTCCCCTCAGCCCAGACTCAAGGACCTCATGGACGATCGCATCGCTGTCCCTCTTCAGGGCCTTCTCCAGTCCAGAAAATCCTCCATGCTCGAGATAGTCTTCGAGCGACAAGGGATCCGTGACCCCCATCCTGGAAAAGGTCAGCCTCTCCTGGTTTTTCAGATAGGGAATGTCTTCGATCTTGCCCAGACAGAGCGGATGGGCACCCTTCTGTTCCAGGATGGATTCGACGTCTTTTTCCGAAACGGGACCGAATGCGATCCTGCCCTCGGCCGTTTCGATCTCGAGCAGCGGCTCGAGCCAGTATAGGCCGCGCGAGCCGTTCCTGACAGGCTCGATTCCGAGGTTCGCCACCGCTCTCGCGACTTTTTCCGCCCCGAGGGCGAGGGAGCCTGAATCCCTGGGAACAAAGACCTTCATTTCCCCTCCTCGAGAAGCGCATCGAGCTTTGCCGCATCCATCCTTGCATGCACTTCCCCGTCCAGCATGATTGCAGGGGAAGAGGCGCAGAGGCCGAGACAGAATACCTGCTCGAGAGAAAAAGACCCGTCCTTGGATTGTCCGTGGAAATCGCATCCCAGTGCGTTTTTGGCATGCTCGGCGAGCTTGTCCGAGCCCATCGCCTGGCAGGATTCCGCCCTGCAAATCTGCAAGACATGCCGGGCCGGCTTATCCTGCCTGAAATGATGGTAATAGGTGAGCACGCCGTGCACTTCCGCCCTGGATACGTTGAGCGCTTTCGCGACGATGGGCACGGCGTCGACTGGAACGTATCCGAACCTGTCCTGAATCACATGCAGGATGGGCAGCATCGCTCCGGGGAGAGCGCGCATCTCCTCGACAATCGCCGTTATCGTTTCCGCATGCGTCATGTCGACTCCTATCTGAACAGCACCGAGGCCTTGATCAGGGTCTGAGAAACGCCCCAGATGAAGGGAATTCCCACTGCCAGCCAGGCCAGGATCACCTGAGGCGTGATGTCCTTTGCCTGCACGGCAGCGATGACATGATGCTCCGCAGGCACATCATGTGAGACCTTTCTTTCGGCTTCCAGTTCCTCGTCCGTCATGTGGTGGCGCTCTTCAACCGGCCTGATCAGCGCATTGGAAATCAGGCCCAGCAGGAGCAATCCAACCAGGATGTACATGGTGATGTCGTAGGCGTCGGCTTTCTGGACGCCATGGGCAAGCTGGAATTCGCGCACGTAGTTGATGAGCACGGGTCCTACGATTCCCGCAGTCGACCATGCGGTCAGCAGCCTGCCGTGGATCGCGCCCACCATCTGCGTGCCGAACATGTCCGCGAGATAGGCGGGCACTGTCGCGAATCCCCCGCCGTACATGGTCAGGATCACGCAGAAGGCCAGGACGAACAGGGCGACGCTTCCCGTATGCCCGAGGGAAGGGGCGGACGCATAGAGAAGCATGCCGAGGATGAAGAACGTGAAATAGGTGTTCTTTCTCCCTATCCAGTCGGAGATGGATGCCCAGAAGAACCTGCCCAGACTGTTGAAGAGGCTCAAGAGCCCTGCGAACCCTGCCGCGACCGCGGCAATCTGGACCTTCTGGTCAGCCGTCAAATCGTTGAACGCGACCTGCAGCCCGACGAGCTTTCCGCCGAAAACTTCCTGAAGCATGGGGGATGCCATCGAAAGCACGCCGATGCCTGCCGTCACGTTGAGGCACAGCACCGCCCAGATGAGCCAGAACTGCCTGGTTTTCCATGCCTTGTCGAGATGGACATGTTTGTGGGTCACCATCGCCTTGGAAGCTTCGGGAGAAGGCGGATTCCAGCCTTCCGGCTTCCACCCGTTCGGGGGAACTCTGTAGCCGATTGCGCCCATCATCATGACGAAGAAATAGATGCAGCCCATGACCATCAGGGTCTGCGCGACACCGACTGAAGTTGCGCTGGAAAAATGCTTCATGAGCATCACGGCGAGCGGCGCGCCGATGGATGCGCCCCCGCCGTATCCCATGATCGCCATCCCTGTCGCCATTCCTCGCCTGTCGGGAAACCATTTGATCAGGGTCGAGACGGGAGAAATGTAGCCGAGCCCCTGGCCGACCCCGCCTATGACACCGCATCCCAGCCAGATGAGCCAGAGCTGATGCATCGATGCGCCGATGCCGCCGAGAACCATCCCTCCTCCCCAGCATACTGCCGCGATCGCTCCCGCCTTTCGTGGGCCGGCATGCTCAAGCCACCCGCCCCAGAGCGCTGCGGAAATGCCGAGAACGGCGATGAAGATCTCGAACGTGACGCTGAGCGCGCTCACCTTCCAGTCGCAGGAAGTGGTGAACATCGCCTGGAAAATGCCGGAGTCCGGTGTACAGGCAATCGAATGGGTAATGCCGAGCGACTTGGAAAGCGGAAGCCAGAAAACCGAAAAGCCGTAAGCCATGCCGATGCAGAGATGGATCGCAAGCGCAGCAGGCGGAACGAGCCATCTGTTGAATCCCGGTCCGGCTAGGGTTCTCTCCTTGGAAAAGAATGACGCTCCTGCAGTCATGTTGACCCTCCTTTTATTAGGAAATAAATAGGCAAATAATCATTATTTTTGGAGATGGTAAACCAGTTATAGAAGATAAAAAATATGATTTGCCAAGCTTCTTGAATATGAAATAAGATGCATATATGAGGCTCACTCTCCATCCCAATTGGTCGGTCCTTCAGTCTTCAGGAGAAACCTATTCGCTCGCCCGCCTTTTCTCCCTTCTCGTCTGCCTGGAAAAGCGCGGCAACCTCAAGTCGGCGAGCGAATCCTGCAACATTTCCTATCGCTGCGCATGGGACGTTGTGCGCGACGCGGAAACCATTTTCGGAACGCCCATCGTCGAAATGAAGCGCGGCAAGGGAACTGTCCTCACCCCTTTCGGGAAGAAGCTGCTCTGGGGAGAGAAGAAAGTCATTGCGCGCCTCGGCCCCCTGCTCGAGAGCATGGCCTCCGAACTCGAAGCCGAACTTGAGAGCGTCAGGTCGCTCGCCGACCCCGTGCTGCACATGCATGCGAGCCACGGATTCGCAGTGGAAACGCTTTACAATCACCTGAAAGCCGTCGATTTTCCCATCGAGCTCGATTACCGGGGAAGCGTCGAATCGGTGCGTGCGCTCAAAATGGGCGATTGCGACATTGCAGGATTCCATGTGCCGATGGGGATGCTCGAGAAGCGCGTTTTCACGCAATTTTCAGGCCTGCTCGATTCGAACCAGCATTGCCTCATCAGCCTCGCAAGGCGGCGCTTGGGCCTCATCGTGCCGAAAGGCAATCCGCTCGGATTCTGGTCGATCAAGGACATCGGCCGGGAGGGGATACAGTTCGTGAACAGGCAGGCAGGTTCAGGCACGCGCGTGATCATCGAGCTGATGCTCGAAGCCGAAGGAATCGACACTTCAGTGATCAGGGGATATGACAGGCTCGAATTCACCCATGCGGCGATCGCGGCCTATGTGGCGAGCGGAAAGGCGGATGTCGGCGTCGGCGTGGAACCGGCCGCGCGCCAGTTCGGGCTGGACTTCATCCCGCTTCTGACGGAAAGATATTTCATGGCCTGCGCAAGGGGAAGCCTCGCCGCGCCCAAGATGGAGAAAATCCTTTCCATCATGAGAGACTCGAAATTCAAGTCCGAGGTGAACCAGCTTCCCGGCTACGAAGCGCTCGATTCAGGGGAAGTGCTGACCGTCGAGGAAGCCTTCCCTGATTCCTAAAGGATGTCGTAGTCGACTATGAGCGGCGCATGATCCGAGAATCGGGCCTCCTTGTAGACGGCGGCCGATTTCGCGCTGGCTGCCATGGACTCCGTGGCGATCTGGTAATCGATGCGCCAGCCCACGTTCTTCTCCCAGGCCGCCCCCCGATTCGACCACCACGTATAGGATTCCCCTGTCGCTTCGGGATGCAGGCGCCGATACACGTCGACCCAGCCCACTTCATCGAAAACATGGCTCATCCAGGCGCGCTCCTCGGGCAGGAAACCCGAATTTTTCTGGTTCGATTTCCAGTTCTTGAGGTCGATTTCCCTGTGCGCGATGTTCCAGTCTCCGCAAAGGACGATGTCCCGCCCGCTTTCCTTGAGCGCCCGAAGGTGAGGAAGGAACTTGTCCAGGAAATAAAATTTAACCTGCTGGCGCTCTTCAGAGCTCGATCCTGAAGGCAGATAGAGCGAGATCACCGAAAGATTGCCGAAGTCTGCCTGAAGATAGCGCCCTTCCTCATCGATTTCGGCAATGCCCAACCCTTCGACGATATTGTCGGGTCTTTTTCTGGAATAGATGCCGACCCCTGAATAGCCCTTCTTCTGGGCATAATGGAAATTGCCTGAAAATCCTTCAGGATTTTTCATCTCTTCCGTCATGTCGGCATCCTGCGCCTTCAGCTCCTGGAGGCACACGATATCCGCACGCTGATCATTCAGCCATCCGAAAAAGCCTTTCCTTTGTGCAGACCGGATTCCGTTGAGGTTTAGGGTGATTATGCGTAACATAGTGTTTCCATACAGTTCCGGATTTAGAAATGCAAGAATTCAGCAGGGAATTCATCGAATTCGCGCTCGAGAAGGATGTGCTCCGCTTCGGGGAATTCAAAACCAAGGCGGGCAGACTTTCCCCATATTTCTTCAACGCGGGGCTCTTCAACGACGGCGAATCGCTGGCAAAACTCGGGCAATTCTACGCCAAAGCGATCCTCTCCTCAAAAATCGGCTTCGACATGCTGTTCGGCCCGGCCTACAAGGGCATTCCGCTCGCCGCATCGACCGCCATGGCGCTCTCTTCCATGGGTGCCAACCGCCCCTTCTGCTTCAACAGGAAGGAAGCCAAGGATCACGGCGAAGGCGGGACGACAGTGGGCGCCCCCCTTTCCGGCCGCGTATTGATCATCGACGACGTGATTTCGGCCGGAACTTCGGTGAGGGAATCTGTCGAAATCATCAAAAGCGCAGGCGCAACGCCCTGCGGCGTCGCCATCGCGCTCGACAGGATGGAGCGGGGCAAGACGGAAAAATCGGCCGTCGAGGAAGTAGAGTCCGCCCATGGCATCCCCGTGGTGGCCATCGCGAATCTGGACGACCTGCTCGCCTTTCTCGAAACCAGGGCGGGCCTGTCGGATAACCTGACGCAGGTCAGGCAATATAGGGACCAATACGGAGTGGCCAGCCATGCTTGATAAAAAAGTCGCCTCCATCGCGCTCATCTGCCTGTTCGCATCGGCTCCCGCGCTTTCCAAGTCGATCAAGTGCGTCGACAGCAAGGGCGTCGCCCATTACGGCGACACCATACCGCCTGAATGCGCAAACAGGCCGGTGATCGAGCTGGACGACAACGGGCTGCCCATGAAGGAAAATCCCGCGAGCATGACTGCGGATGAGCGCAGGGCGATGGAAGTCGAGGTGCAGAAAGCGGCCGGCGAAGCGCAGAAGGCGCGCGACCAGAAGCGCCGCGACAGCGCCCTGCTCAGCACCTATGCAAGCGTAGCCGAAATCGACATGGCGAAAGAACGGAATGTGAAGCAGCTCTCCGTTGCATTGGAGAGCGCAGAATCCAAGCTCAAGATCGCCAAGTCGAGGCTGGACCAGTACAACGTTCAGGCCGGCAGTACCCGGCCCGTTCCCGCAGACCTCGCTCAGAACATAGCCGCCGCGAAGAAGGAGATCAGCGACCTCGAAGTTGAACGCGCGCAGAAACAGCAGGATCTGGAAGACATGAAGGCGAAATTCGATGCTGACAAGAAACGTTACCAGGAACTCACGCAGAAGCAGCCTGCCCAGTAAGCTCCTGCTTCCGATCATTCTCGTCCTTGCAGCCTGTTCTTCGGA
This sequence comes from Pseudomonadota bacterium, assembly GCA_021811205.1. The sequence goes on along the minus strand of JAJZPK010000009.1, from coordinate 14,731 downwards.
CAACGGCAACAGGGAGGAAATGCACAAGGCGGTCGCCTACCTGACCAGCGATCCCACCGCATCCAGCACGGACGCCATGACCTACGGAGACCCGGGCTACTGGCACACCGAATGCAAGGGCAACACGGCGCTATGGAAAGCCGCTGTAGATGCCTGCAACAAGCCTGCTCGCCACCCCCCGGTCTGCGAACTCATCAAAAGCGGCTGCCCCTGAATCTTCTCGTCTGCCCTGAAAAGGGCATTCCCCTGAGAACGGCGATCTGCTCCAGAACCGGCCTGAATGCGGGTTCGAGCTTGTCCCTGAGCAATGTGCCGCTCGCCGTCGTCCTGGAAAGAAGCGGATGGAGAACACGGCTCCCTGTCGACGCAAGAAAAGCCATCGCATAGCACTCTTCCTGGAATTCCTGTCCTTCCGAAAATGCTTTCGCCTGCGCCATGGCCTCTTCGATGGATTCGCACGCCTTCAATCCGATCGGGGAAAAATAGCAGGATATCGCATCGATCAAGGCGCGCGAGACGTCCCTGTCGGCAGGCAATTTGAGCGCATCTTCCGCCTTCCTCAGGAAGGTCTGCCCGGGGCTTGAGAAGACGCGCAGCAGCTGGTCGCGGAAAGGCATGCCGCAGCTCACCTCCTCCAGGCCCGGTCTCGGCGGATCCTGCTCGGGGAGATCGTCGGGCAGAATCTCGAGAAAGCCGACATAACAGGCCGCATCCCTCTGCCCCATCCGCCACAGCTTTCTTCTCGCATCGAAATCGGCAAGATTGGATCTCAGGATCAATCTCACCGTGTCCAGAAATACCCTGGATTCCGTCTCGAAAGGCAGGAATTCGATCAGAAAATCGACCAGCACCTTGCCCATCTTGCCTTCGACGACGCTATTTCTTTCCAGCATCCTTCTCGCGTTCTGGGAATCCGGCATGATCCACCAGACCCGCCTCGCCAACTCGTCCGTGAGGCCCGAAGAGCACGCGACCGAAACGACAGCCTCGGGTTCGCCGAAAAGCAGCAGCTTGTCGAGCCCTTCGTTCCTCGCCTGGCCCATGCGCGTCCAGCGGCGCAGATGGACCGGATAGCCGCCAGGGGATCCGGTGGCAAGACCTGCAAGAAGCTCCTTCACCTGGCGCAGGTACTGCTCTGGCCGCCCCGAAGGGTGGAGATTGATCTCTGCCTCCCCCTTGTCCGAAAGGGCGTGCACGACCATTTTCGATTCGTCGATGCGTATCGCCTGGATTTCCCCGGCCATCAGCACATTGATTCTCAGCGCGTCTTCGGGTGCAATTTCGCTCATTTCAGTTCAGCTGGATGCGCTCCCCCCAGGGCACTTCCCCCTTCCCCTTGACCAGCCAGATCACGGGATACGCCGGCTCGGATTCAGGGAATTCGCCGATTGCATCGGTGAAATAGAGGAGCAGTCTCGGCCGGCTTCCTTCAGCCCATTCGAAAACCGGCCTGAAATCCGTCCCGCCTCCGCCTTCGAAAGACTCCGGTGGAGAAAATTCGTCCCAGGGATCGAAATGCCAGGGACCCGAAAGATGCGAATCGCAGGCAAGCAGATCGATGCTGGCTCTGATCTGTCCCTTGATGCCGTCCACCTCCGCGCAGAACGCCTTCATTTCCTCTTCCGAAATCGAACCGCTCGTGTCGATGGCAACGATGAGATCGGCCTGCATGGATTTCAGTGAAGGAAAAATCACATTCCCTTCCCGGCGGGATGGACGAAAATAGCTGTAATCGTCGCCCGCCAGTTGGGAAAGATGGCGGGCGAGCACCATTTTCCAGGGCATGGTGGGCTGGAGCATCTCGCCCACCATGCGCGCAAGCGCCCCGTCCAGTTTCCCCGCCTGCTGGAGCGCCTGTGCAAGATGCTGGCGCCATGCATCTGAAAGCGCCTGCTCTTCCTGCTGGCTCGGCGGTCGCCCGCCCCCTCCGCCTCCTTTTCCGCTCCCTTCATCGCCGTAGAGATGATCATCCATCGTCTCTTCTTCGGTATCTTCCTCGATCATCGGATAGATCTCCTCGGCCGTCATTCCTTCGAATACGTCGATGAGCACGACGCCCGGCGGAATCTGGAGGCCTTCCCGGTAGAGCACGGGGTTGATTGCGTAATCGCAGGCGATGTCCCAGCGCGATCTGACCCTGTTACCCTTTCTGGAGAAATGGTTCAGCGCGCAATGCAGCGCCTCGTGAGCCAGAACGAATTCTATCTGCGACAGGTTCAGCTTTTCGACATATTCGGGATTGTAGTAGAAGTGCTTCATGTCGGTTGCAGTCGTCCTGCACCAGCTTGCAGGGATGAAGGGAAGATGGAGCGTGAGTGCGCCGAGAAAGGGCTTGTCGAGAATCAGCCTCACCCTTGCCGCAGCGAGCCGCTTTTCCGCTTCCATCAGCGCTGATAGAGCATCGTGTCGGCCACTGCATTCGCCCATTTTGAAAACTGGGGCACGGAAAAGAGGCGCTGCCCGACTGCCTTGTGGATGTCGAAGACCATCATGATCCCCATTTCCCTGAGCGGAAACTTGTCCGCATAGTCGAGCACGGTCCCGATTTTCTCCTGATCCCTTATCGCGCGGCCGACGAGAGACGAAGCCACCGCATACTGGATGTCGATGTCTTCGGGCAAGGGCACTTCCTTCCCTGCCAGGATGGCTTCCAGATCGGGCATGCGATCGAGATTCCTGACGAAAGCATGGAGTTCGAGCCCCGCGGATGCGCCGACGCAGGATTGCAGCGCGGGCAGGAGCAGATCGGGCAGATCCTCGAATTTCCTGAGCGCGCGGCTTGCGAATTCCCATGACCTTGGGCTCGGAAAGGCGATCGGATGGCGGCCCGGATCGAAATCGAAGAGCCGCTCGGGCTTGTACCTGAGGAAGCCGACCAGACGCTCGTCGATGCCGTTCCCATATGCCCATGCAACCCAGTCGTCGAGGTTCGCCTCGACTTCAAAATGGGAGAAGCGGTTGGCCAGCGGTGAAGGCATGGCATAGGTGACCCCCCGGTCTCCCTGCCTGTTTCCTGCAGCGAATATCGCCCATCCCGAAGGCACGAAGTAGTCTCCGAGCCGCCTGTCGAGTATCAGCTGGTAGGCTGCGGCTGAAACGCTGGGGGGGCTGGACGTGATTTCGTCGAGGAACAGGATGCCGTATTTGCCGTGCCTGTCCTCGTCGGGAAGCAGGGAGGGCGCTGCCCATTCCACCCTGTTCTCCACCCTGAATGGAATGCCGCGCAAATCGGAAGGCTCCATCTGGGAAAGCCGGACGTCGATCACGGGCGCGGCATGCCTTTCGGCAATCTGCGATACGATCTGGGATTTCCCGACCCCGGGCGGCCCCCAGAGCATCACTGGGGTATGATGCCCTTCCCGGGCGCTCAGAAATTCACGGTCGAGTATGGTCGAAAGCTGTGCCGGGCGCATCGAACCCTGCCAAGAAAATCAGAATATGCTGATTATATCCGCGTAATCGCCGCGGCACCAGACTCAGGCCGACAGCTTCTTCTTCAGGATTTCTGAGAGCTGAGCCGGGTTGGCCTGTCCCTTCGTGGCCTTCATCGCCTGGCCGACGAAGAAGGCAAACAGCTTGTCCCGTCCCGATCTGTAGTCGGCGACCTGGGAAGGATTGTTCGCTATGATCTCGTCGACGATTTTCTCGAGCGCCCCCGAATCCGAGATCTGCTTCAGCCCCTTCGCTTCGATGATGGAATCGGCATCTCCTTCGCCCTTCCACATCGACTCGAACACTTCCTTGGCGATCTTGCCCGAAATCGTCCCGTCCTGGATCCTGTTCAGGAGCCCGGCGAGTTTCTGGCTTGAGATCGGGCATTGTCCGATCTCGAGCGCTTCCTTGTTGAGCCAGCCGTTGATCTCCCCCATCACCCAGTTCGCGCAGAGCTTGGGGTCGAGACCGGTTTTTGCAACATCCTCGAAATAGGCTGCAAGCTCCTTCGAGGAAGTCAGCACGCCTGCATCGTACTGTGAAAGGCCGAAGTCGGATACGTAGCGGCTGCGCTTTGCTGCAGGCAGCTCGGGAAGGGTGCCTTTCACCTTCTCTATCCATTCCTGGGCGATTTCCAGGGGAAGCAGATCGGGATCGGGAAAATAGCGGTAATCGTGCGCCTCTTCCTTGGAGCGCATCGAGCGCGTCTCGTCCTTCACCGAATCGTAGAGCCTCGTTTCCTGATGGATGACGCCGCCCGATTCGATGATGTCGATCTGGCGCGAAACCTCGTATTCGATCGCCCGCTCGAGAAAGCGGAAGGAATTGAGGTTCTTGATCTCGCAGCGCGTGCCGTATTTTTCGGACCCCATCGGCCTCACAGAGACATTGGCGTCGCAGCGGAAAGAACCTTCCTGCATGTTGCCGTCGCAGATGTCGAGATAGCGGACGAGCGAATGCAGCTCCTTGGCATAGGCGACCGCTTCCTTCGCGCTCCTCATGTCGGGTTCGGACACGATCTCGAGCAGCGGCGTGCCTGCGCGGTTGAGGTCGATCCCGGTCATGCCGTGGAAATCCTCGTGCAGCGATTTTCCTGCATCTTCCTCGAGGTGGGCGCGCGTCAGCTTGACCGTCTTCTCGATCCCGTCGACGAGGATGTCAATCTCCCCGCCGAGCACCACTGGCAGGTCGAACTGGCTGATCTGGTAGCCCTTGGGAAGATCAGGATAGAAATAGTTTTTTCTCGAGAAAACCGAGCGATGCCTGACCTCGGCCCCCACCGCAAGCCCGAACCGGATGGCGCGCTCGACTGCACCGCGGTTCAATACCGGAAGCACGCCGGGAAGGGCGATGTCGATTGCGCAGGCATGCGCGTTCGGAGCAGCGCCGAAGGCGGTGGATGCGCCGGAGAATATTTTCGATTCGGTCGAAAGCTGCGCATGCACTTCCAGCCCGATGACCACTTCCCATTGCATGTCTTTTCCTCGTCAAATTGCAGGCATCTTCAAATGCCAGTCTGTAAGCTTCTGGTACTGGTGGGCGACATTCAGCATCTTCGCCTCCGAAAAATAATTCCCGACGATCTGCAGGCCCACCGGACGCCCGTTCTTGCCGAACCCGGCTGGAATCGACATGCCGGGAAGCCCTGCGAGGTTGACCGCGATGGTGTAGATGTCGGAAAGATACATCTGGACTGGATCGTCGCCCTTCTCGCCGAGATTGAATGCCGTGGACGGGGAAGTCGGCCCCATGATGACGTCGCATTGCTTGAAGGCTTCAGAGAAATCCTTTGCAATCAGGCGGCGCAGCTTCTGCGCCTGCATGTAGTAGGCGTCGTAATAGCCGTGGGAGAGCACGTAGGTGCCCACCATGATGCGGCGCTTCACCTCGGCCCCGAAGCCCTCGGACCTGCTCTTCTCGTACATCTCGGTGAGGTCCTTGTAATCCTTCGCCCGGTAGCCGTACCTGACGCCGTCGTATCTCGAAAGGTTGCTGGAAGCCTCCGCCGGCGCGAGCACGTAATAGACGGGGATCGAAAGCTTGGTGTTGGGCAGGGAGACATCGACGATTGTCGCCCCCATCTTTTCGTATTCCGAAATCGCCGCCCTGACCGCCTCTTCGACGTCAGCGCTCAAGCCTTCCGCGAAATATTCCCTGGGGAGCCCTATCCTGAGGCCGTCGAGCGATTTGTCCAGATCCCTCGAATAGTCTTCGACAGGCCGGTCAAGGCTGGTCGAATCGCGACTGTCGAATCCCGTCATGAGGCCCAGCATCAGGGCGAGATCCTCCGCGGATTTCGCCATCGGTCCGCCCTGGTCGAGGCTGGAAGCGAAGGCGATCATGCCATAGCGCGAGACGAGGCCATAGGTCGGCTTGATGCCCGAAATGCCGCAAAGCGCTGCAGGCTGCCTGATCGATCCGCCCGTGTCGGTGCCGGTTGCAACCGGCGCCATTCTGGCTGCGACCGCAGCCGCCGATCCGCCCGAGCTTCCGCCCGGAACGGCCTGCCTGTCCCAGGGGTTTTTCACCGACCCGTAATGCGAAGTCTCGTTGGAAGAGCCCATGGCGAACTCGTCCATGTTGGTCTTGCCGATGTTCACCGCCCCGACCGAATTGAAGCGCTCGATCACGTGCGCGTCATACGGGGAAACGAAATTGGAAAGCATCTTTGAGCCGCAGGTGGTGAGCCAGTCCTTCGCGCAGAAGATGTCCTTCTGGGCGACTGGAATGCCCGTCAAGGGGTGCGCCCGGCCCGAGGCGATCATCGCGTCGGCGAGCTTCGCCTGCATCAGGCTCTTATCAATATCGACTGTGATGAATGCGTTGATCTCCGGATTCAGGGCATCTATCCTGCCCAGGAATTCGCGCGTCAATTCGACGCTGGATATTTTTCCGCCGGAGAGCATGGCGGAAAGGTCTTTCAAACTGGCATTGAACATGGCGGAAACTTATTCGATGACTTTGGGTACGAGGTAAAGCCCGGCCTCGACCTGGGGCGCCCCCTTCTGGAATGCTTCGTGTTGGTCCTGCTCCGTGACTTCGTCGTTCCTGAGCCTCAGGAAAATTTCCTGGGCATGCGACATGGGCTCTATGCCCGTCGTATCCACAGCCTGCATCTCTTCGATCAGGCCGAAAATGCCGGACAACTGGTTCAGAACCGCCTCGGCTTCAGCATCGCTCACGGCTATCCTGGCGAGACTGGCAACCCGCTTCACGTCGCTCAGGGAAATGGACATTAACGCACCTTAGTTTCTTTAACAAAATCGGTTTTATAGGGTATCATAAAACCTTTATTCCATGCACCTTCCACTTGAGCAACGCGCACTATGTTTAACTTCCTGAACGGCTTCTTCCGCCCCAATGATCTGGCCATCGATCTGGGCACTGCAAACACCCTCATCTACATGTCCGGACAGGGAATCGTCTTGAACGAACCATCTGTTGTGGCCATCCGGCAGAACGGCGGCCCCAACGGCAAGAAAGTCATCCAGCAGGTCGGCCTTGCCGCAAAGCAGATGCTGGGCAGAACGCCCGGCAACATCACCGCCATCCGCCCCATGAAGGATGGCGTCATCGCCGATTTCACCGTCACCGAGCAGATGCTCAAGCACTTCATCAAGAAAGTCAGGAACACCGGGCCATTTTCATCCAGCCCGAGGATCGTGATCTGCGTGCCCTGCGGATCGACCCAGGTCGAGCGACGCGCGATCCGCGAATCGGCCATGGGCGCAGGCGCAAAGAAGGTCGAGCTGATCGAGGAGCCCATGGCTGCGGCAATCGGCGCTGGGCTTCCCGTCGAGGAAGCTTCGGGTTCGATGGTCGTCGATATCGGGGGCGGAACGACCGAGGTCGGCGTGATCTCTCTGGGCGGACTGGTCTATTCCGGCTCTGTCAGGGTCGGCGGAGACAAGTTCGACGAAGCGATCATCAATTACATCCGCCGCAACTACGGCATGCTGATCGGTGAGACCACTGCCGAAATGATCAAGAAGGAAATCGGATCAGCCTTCCCCGGAAATGAAGTCAGGGAAAAGGAAGTCAAGGGCAGGAACCTTTCCGAAGGCATTCCGAGGAGCTTTACCATATCGAGCAACGAAATCCTGGAAGCGCTCACCGAGCCGCTCAACAGCATCGTGAGCGCGGTGAAATCGGCGCTCGAGCAGACGCCGCCAGAACTTGCAGCCGATATCGCCGAAAAAGGGCTGGTTCTGACCGGGGGCGGCGCCTTGCTGCGCGACATAGACAGGCTGCTGATGGAGGAGACGGCGCTCCCCGTGATCATCGCCGACGATCCGCTGACCTGTGTGGTGCGTGGCTCAGGCATCGCACTCGAAAAAATGGACGAGTTGGGCACCATTTTCACGAATGACTGATGGAACATGAATTATTCAGCCGCGGACCCAGCCCTGCGGTCCGGCTGACATTTTTCTGTCTGCTGTCCCTGCTGCTGCTCGTCAGCGACGCCCATTACAACTATCTCAAGACCCTGAGGTCGGGAATCGCGACTGCAATCTATCCATTGCAGCAGGCTGCCATGATTCCAGGCGAGATCGCAGGGGCAATAGGCAAATACACCCGAACCCAGAACGAACTCGTTCAGGAGAATGCCGCGCTGAAAAGCCGGACCCTTCAGGACAGCGAGAAGCTGCTTCGCTTCCAGGCGCTGCAGCAGGAAAACATCCATCTGCGGCAGCTCTTCGACGCCAAATCACGCATCAGTCCGCCTTCGGTCATGGCCGAAATCCTGTATGACGAACGGGATCCTTTCTCCCGCAAGGTCGTCGTCGACAAGGGCGAGCAGGCGCACGTCGCCGCCGGCAGCGCCGTGGTCGACAATCAGGGCGTGATCGGCCAGGTGCTTCAGGTCTACCCCCTCTTCAGCGAGGTCTCCCTGATCACGGACAAGGACCACCCAACGCCTGTCGAAGTGCTGAGAAACGGCCTTCGCGCCGTCGTCTTCGGCTTCGGATCGAGCAATTTCCTCGACCTCAGATACATGTCGCAGAACACGGACATCAAGGTCGGGGACGTGCTCGTCACTTCCGGAATAGACGGCACCTTCCCGGCCGGATTGCCCGTCGCCACCGTGGTGAGCGTCGACAAGAACCCCGTCTACGCATTTTCCCGCATCATCTGCAGACCCATTGCCGGCGTCAACCGCTACCGCCAGGTGCTCATCCTCGCACCCATCTCTCCGCCCCCGCCCGTTCTGCCGGACAAGCCTGAGGAGAAACACGCACAGAAAGGCAAGCGGAAATAATGGAAATCGGACCGAAACAGGAAATCCTGCTGCCGGTGAAGCCCCGCTTCATTGCCTTTTCCCTGCTCGCCGGCTTCCTGCTCAACCTGCTTCCTATGGGCGGCCCGCTGGAAGCATTGCGCCCGGATTTCATGGCCATGATCCTGCTTTACTGGTGCATCCACCAACCCATGAGGATAGGCATAGGCGCCGCTTGGATTTTCGGCATCCTGATGGATGTCGCTGATGGCGCGCTTTTCGGAGAGCATGCGCTCGCCTATTCCCTGATGGCATTCATCGCGCTCGCCCTGCGCCGCAGAATGAGCATGCTGCAGATCGGCCATCAATTCACGCACGTCACCCTGATTCTGCTGATCATGCAGGCTGTCGTCGTGCTGACTGGGCTCATTGCCAAGAATATCTTCGTGGGATGGACCTATTTTCTCGGCAGCGTCACGGCCGGGCTCTTGTGGCCTTTCCTGTCCTATCTCCTCAAGCTGCCCCAAAGACCCAAGCCTGATCCGGATCGCATATGAAGCACAAGGTCGAGATCAGGGACCACCAGCGGGAAATGCACGCTTACCGCCTGAGACTCGGCATCTCAGCTGCATTCGTTCTCATCTTCTTCATCCTGCTCACCACGCGCTTCTTTTATCTGCAGATCATCCAGCACGAGCACTTCAAGACCCTGGCCGAAAACAACCGCATCTCGATCGTTCCGATCGCGCCCAACAGGGGACTCATACTCGACCGCAACGGCATCGTGCTCGCGCGCAACTATTCGGCCTACACGCTCGAAATCACGCCGAGCAAGGTCAAGAATCTCAACAAGACCATCGACGAATTGTCCAAGTACGTCGAGATCTCGGCAAGCGACAGGAAGCGCTTCAGGCGCCTGCTTGAAGACAGCCACAGCTTCGAAAGCCTGCCGATACGTACCCGGCTGAAGGACGATGAGGTCGCGCGTTTCGCGGTCAACAGTTTCCGCTTTCCCGGCGTTGAAATCCACGCGAGGCTGTTCAGGCAATACCCGGACGGGGAAATGGCTTCTCCCTTCCTCGGCTATATCGGCAGGATCAACGACAGCGACCTGGACAAGATTGACGACGCGGGCAATTCGGCCAACTACAAGGGAACCGACTACATCGGCAAGATGGGGATCGAGCAGAGTTTCGAGACGAAGCTGCACGGCATCACAGGTTTCGATCAGGTCGAGGTCGACTCGAGCGGGCGCGAGGTGAGGACATTGAGCAGGACCCCACCCATCTCCGGCGATACCCTCACACTGACCATAGACAGCAAGCTCCAGGAAATCGCCGAGAAAGCCTTCGGAGACTACCGCGGCGCTCTGGTTGCGATCGATCCAAACAGCGGCGAAATCCTCGCCTTCGTCAGCAAGCCCGGATTCGACCCCAATCTTTTCGTCGAAGGCATCGACAGCCAGAGCTGGCAGGCGCTCAACAATTCCCCTGACAAGCCCCTCATCAACCGGGCTCTGCGCGGCGAATATCCGCCCGGCTCGACCTTCAAACCATTCATGGCCCTGGCCGGTCTCCATTACGGCGCACGAACGGCCTCCGATGCCATCCACGATCCGGGTTATTTCGAACTTCCAGGGAAAACCCACCATTACAGGGACTGGAAGGCAGGTGGGCACGGCATCGTCGATCTGCACAAGTCCATTGTCGTCTCCTGCGACACCTACTATTACGGCCTTGCGAACCTGCTCGGCATAGACAGGATTCATGAATTCATCAGCAATTTCGGCTTCGGCAAGAAAACGGGCATCGATATCGCCGGCGAGCTTCCCGGCATGCTGCCTTCTCCAGCGTGGAAAATGAAACGATACAAGCAGCGATGGTACATAGGAGACACCATTCCGGTTGGCATCGGCCAGGGATACGACCTTGCCACCCCGCTGCAACTCGCCTTCGCCACCTCGATTCTTGCCAGCAACGGGATCGCCTACCGCCCCCATCTGGTCAAGACCATCCGGGACAGCAAAACGGGAAAACTCGAAACGCCCCGCTCCGAATTGCTCTACAAGCTCGATATCGACCCGCAATACCTGGATGACGTGAGAAGCGCGATGACGGATGTCACGAAACCAGGCGGAACTGCGGCCAGGGTGGGGGCAGGCGCCCCTTACGCAATCGCTGCGAAAACCGGAACGGCTCAGGTCATTGGCATCAAGCAGGGCGAAAAATACGTGGCGAGCAAAATCCAGGAGCGCTATCGGGATCATGCACTCTTCATCGCCTATGCTCCGGCCGACAATCCCAGAATAGCCCTTGCCGTCCTGGTCGAAAACGGCGGACACGGCGGTTCGACTGCGGGCCCCATCGCCCGCCAGGTTCTCGACTATTATCTGCTCGGAAAAATGCCGCAGGAAAAGATAAAGGAGGAAAAAAGCGATGCACCCGCTGATTAGGCGCATTCACCATGCGCTGACCAACCATGTCGACAGCTTTCTTCTTGTCTGCACCATGATTCTGATCGCGATGGGGCTGGCCGTGCTCTTCAGCGCATCCGACCAGAGCCTGCCCAAGGTCAGCAGCCAGGTCGCCAACATCACTGTCGCCTTTGTCGTCATGTGGGCAATCGCCAATGTCCCGCCCCACCAGCTGATGCGCTTCGCCCTGCCGTTGTACATCGCAGGCCTCGTTCTGCTCGTCGGCGTTGCGCTGTTCGGTGAAATCAGCAACGGTGCAAGGCGCTGGCTCAACCTCGGCATTGCGCGCATCCAGCCCTCCGAGCTGATGAAAATCGCCGTCCCGATGATGCTCGCCTGGTATTTCGACAGACACGAGTCAGCGCTCAAGCTCAGAAACTACGCGATTGGCGCTGCGATTCTCATCTTCCCGGTGCTGCTCATCGCAAGACAGCCGGACTTGGGTACTGCAATTCTGATCGCATCCAGCGGCTTTTTCGTGCTTTTCTACGCCGGACTTTCGTGGAAAATCATTGCCGGTCTTTTCGTTTCAGGGCTCGCCAGCCTTCCCATTCTCTGGTCCATCCTGCACGATTACCAGAAGCAGCGCCTCCTCACGCTGCTCAACCCCGAAAAAGACCCTCTCGGGGCAGGTTACCACACGATACAGTCGATGATCGCAGTCGGCTCGGGAGGCATCTTCGGCAAGGGCTGGCTGCACGGCACCCAGGCCCACCTCGATTTCCTGCCCGAACACACGACGGACTTCATATTCGCCGTCTTTTCCGAAGAATTCGGGCTGATCGGCAATCTTTTTCTGATCGTCATGTACGCGCTCGTCATCGCAAGAGGACTTTCCATCGCATCAAATGCACCGACGCTCTTTTCGAGACTCATGGCGGGATCCATCACCATGACTTTCTTCACCTACTGCTTCGTCAACATGGGCATGGTAAGCGGCATCCTTCCCGTGGTCGGCGTGCCTCTGCCGCTCATCAGCTACGGAGGCACTTCGATGGTGACCATGCTGCTTGGATTCGGTATATTAATGAGCATCCACACCCACAAGAAGCTGGTAAAGACATGAGGCCCATTCTTTTTCTTTGCATTGCAGCAGCGCTGCTGGCCGGTTGCGCCGGTGAGCCTGTCCAGGCCCCGATCGCCAATGCGCCTTCGGAACATCATCCGCGTCACTACGCGAGAGGCGGCGGCTACTATCTCGACGACGGCCCCGGGGACAATCCGCCCGCCGATCTGGACTCGATTCCAAATGCGGTCCCCAGAAAAGAGGCACTGATCGCCGCCTGCAACAAACCTTATACCACGATGGGCAAAACCTACTACCCGGAAACGCAGCTCGAGCCTTATCGGGAAACAGGCATCGCCTCCTGGTACGGGAGGCGCTACAACGGGCACAAGACCTCTTCGGGAGAAATTTACGACATGTACGCCATGTCAGCCGCCCACCCGACACTTGCCATACCGAGCTATGCGCGAGTCACCAATCTGGAAAACGGCAGATCGGTCATCGTCAGGATCAACGATCGCGGTCCTTTCCGATCGGACAGACTGATTGACCTTTCCTACACGGCAGCCTACAAGCTCGGCCTGATACGCGGAGGAAGCGGAAGGGTGGAAGTGGACAGCATCATTCCCGGAGAGACGGATTATGCTTCGTCAAGCCCGCCAAAATACGAATCGGCGGCCAGCATCCAGGAAGCCTCCTCGCGAAACGAAGGGCTTTATCTGCAGATCGGCGCCTTCTCGGAAAAAATCAATGCCCAGCATTTCATAGAAGCGCATCGGGGCGAGCTTGCCGGCTATTCGCCGGAGATCGTGAATGCGAACGGGATATACAAGGTTCATGTCGGCCCCTATCCGAGCAGGGTTGAAGCCGAAAGCGCCGCAGGGAAAATCGCCCAGCTTCTGGACATCACCCCTGTCGTCACCCGCCAGTAAGACTCCAGCCGCCGCCAAGCGCACGGATGAGCCCTACGCTTGCCTGCAGCCTTCTTTTTCTGAGGTTCAATTCGTCGAGCTGTGCCTGCTGCGCCGCAGTCTGAGCAATCACCACTTCAAGATAGTTCACCGCACCCTCACGATAGCGGTTCATCGCCAGGTCGAGCGTGTGCTTCGTATCGGCAACGGCAGCTTTCAGGGCGACCGACTCCACCGCAAGATCGTTGAGCAGGGCGAGATTGTCTTCGACCTGCTGGAAGGCTTGCAGAACGGTGGCTCTGTATTCTGCCCCGGCAACGTTGTAGGCGGCCTGTGCCTCGCGCACCACAGCCTCACGCCTTCCTGCATCGAAAATGGTCAGGAGCGCGTTAGGCCCGATAGACCAGAAAAGATCGGGGGCCGAGAGCCAGGATGACGCGTAAGTGCTCTCGAAACCGCCGGCCGCAACCAGATTGACTGTCGGAAAGAAAGCGGCCTTGGCTATCCCTATCCTGGCATTGGCTGCGAAAAGTCTCCTTTCAGCCGCGGCTATGTCCGGTCTTCTTTGCAGAAGCGTCGCCGGCACACCGATAGGAATGGTCGGTAAGCTCAGAGCTACGGTCTCTGGCTTAAGCGTGAACGAAGTAGCGGGAACTCCGATCAGAGTTGCTATGGCATGCTCGTAAAGAGCTCTTTCTGCAAGGGTATCCGAAAGCTTGGCTTTAGCCGTATCGAGTTGCGCCTTGGCGCGGGAGACGTCGAGAGCTGAATCGATACCCCCTTCGAAGCGATTGCGTGTCAGTGTCAACGCCTTGGAATAAGCCGAAATCTCAGCAGAAAGCAGGCTCGACTGAGCATCCAGAGTACGCAGCGAAAGATAATCGTCGGCAAGCTCTGCCGTCAGGCTCAGCTTCACCGATTCCAGATCGGCAGCGGCAGCGGCAGCCCCTGCCTCGCCTGCCGCGACGAGGTTGTGAATTCTTCCCCAGAAATCGACCTCATAGTCGGCCATGAGTCCCGCGGAATAGTCTCCATAAACGCTTGGCTGGAATCCAAGAGAACGGTGCGCCCTGTGGATGGATTGTCTGTTCGTCGTTGCGTATGTTCCTGCCTGAATCGTCGGGAAAAGATAGGATCTCGCCTCATTCGCATAAGCGGTCGCCTGATCGAAATGCGCAACTGCTGCAGCAAGATCGGCATTCGCCAGGGATAACTGATCCATCAGCTTGTCCAGCGTCGGGTCATGATAGATCGCCCACCATTTCCCCCTAGACAGTCTGTCGGACGGTTTCGCCAACTTCCATATACCCACCGCTTCCTTGTATTGAGATGGAACAGGCGTTTCGGGTTTCTTGTAGGTCGGCGCGAGCGAACAGCCGTTGAGCACAAACAAAACGATGAGGGAGGGAGCGAGTCGACCCCTGATCATGTCTTTTTCCCTCGTTGTGAGGGCGTCTTGATCTTGACTTTGTCGCCCTGCACTATCGAATCGGATGGGCTATCGATGACTCTGTCGGTAGCATCCACCCCCGCGGTCACTTCCACTTCCTTGCCGAGCTCGCGTCCTATCTTGATGCTTTTGAGAACAACCCTGTTGTCCGGCCCCACTGTCGCCACCTGCAGCCCTTCCTTACGGAACAGTAGCGTACTGGAAGGCAATCTGTAGACACTAGCCCGGGTAGGAAGAATGA
>JAJZPK010000008.1 GCA_021811205.1 Pseudomonadota bacterium | reverse complement strand
CGGCCTGCTGTGGCGCATATTCCATCAGATCCACCACAGTCCCGCGAGAATCGATGTGCTGACTACCTTTTACGCCCATCCTGCGGATTTTTTTGCGAACACCTTCATCGTCAGCCTGGTGTCCTATGCCCTGCTCGGGCTCGAGCCCACGGCTGCGGGATGGTGCCTTTTCTGGGTCGGGCTGTTCGATACATGGGAGCACACCAACGTCAAAACACCGATCTGGCTGGGCTACATCGTGGTCCGCCCTGAAATGCACAGGGTCCACCACGAATACGAAAAGCACACGAAGAACTACGGCATACCCGTATGGGACATGCTTTTCGGGACCTATGAGAATTCATCGAGAAGGGTGGAGTTATGCGGCTTCGGCGAGGAGAAGGAAAAGCGTCTCCTTCCCATGCTCGCCGCAATGGATGTCCACGACTGATTTCAGAAATGTCAGCGGGCGCCTGGCCAGGGGTCACGCCTGCTGCATCGTGGCTTTTGAATCGAAGAGGGATGGATGCTTCTCGCGATTGTCGCGGCTTTCCCCGGCATCAATCAGGTTTGGCGGTTTTCGAATTTTACGAAATTCACCGTCTTCGTCGATCCGCAGGTTTCTGCCTCGCCCGAAAGCATCTGGGCCTCCCAGAGGAGATTGACGACCTCGACGTAGTTCTTGTCCGTGGCCATCTGCATGGCCGTCCTGCCGCCTTCGTTCTCGGCCTTGATTTTCGCCCCGGCCTTGATGAGCACTTCGACGACGCCTGCTTCTCCATACCCTGCGGCGATCATCAAGGGCCTCATGCCGTAACCGATGCATTTTTCGAAGTCGGCCCCAGCCTCGATCAACGCTTCGGCGACTTCCGGAAATCCCCGATTGAGTTCGGGATTGTGGCAGGCCATGAAGAGCGCAGTCCAGCCGCGTTCGTCCATTGCATTGACATCGGCCCCTGCTTCGATCAGGGATTTGACCTTTGCGGCATCGCCAGTTTTCGCCGCATCGAAAAGCATTTCGGACATGGCATTTCCTCCTTGAATAGGAAAACCATTATAATCTTTTTTTCTTATATGTCGACAAATTCACTCGGATATCACTGTCTGCCTCTGGGTGCCCAGTCCTGATATCCCCAATTCGACGATGTCCCCGGCATCGAGGAATATGGGCGGGTTAAAGCCCATTCCCACTCCGGGCGGAGTTCCGGTGATGATGAGATCCCCGGGTTCGAGCGTCATCACATGGCTGCAGTAGCTCAACAGATGCGCGCAGGAAAAGATCATGTCCGAAGTGTTTCCCTGCTGCATCAGTTTGCCGTTCACTTTCAGCCAGATGTCGAGATGCTGGGGATCATTGATTTCGTCCGCCGTCACGAGATAGGGGCCGACCGGGCCGAAGGAGTCGAATCCCTTGCCTTTTCCCCACTGGCCTCCGCTTCTCTCGACCTGATACATCCGCTCCGAAACGTCGTTCGCGACGCAGTATCCTGCGACATGGGAAAGCGCTTCTTCCACGGTAACCTGCCTGGCCCTCGATCCGATGACCATGCCGAGCTCTGCCTCCCAGTCGAGCTTCGTGGAGTCTTTCGGTTTCACGATGCCGTCGAAAGGACCGGAGAGGCAGCTCGTCCATTTGGGAAAGAGTATAGGCTCTTCAGGAATCCTCATCCCTGCCTCGGCGGCATGAGCACGATAGTTGAGCCCGACGGCGACGTATTTCGAAATGCCTGTCCACGGAACGCCGAGCCTGATGTTTCCCTCGACCACGGGAAGCTTTGAAGGGTCGACTGCGCGCAAAGCGGAAAGCGCGTGAGGAGAGAGATGCCTCGGCGTGAAATCGTCGAAAAGGCCCGAGAGGTCCCTGATTGCTCCTTTATCGTCGAGCATTCCGGGCTTTTCATGGTCCTTCGGGCCGTATCTGAGCAGCTTCATGAGACCATTCTACACCTTGTGCGTCGACTCCCCTATCCGGCCTGAGAGAAGGTCTTGCTTCAGGCGTCCTTGGGGTGGGTAATCCGTCCGTAAAGACCGCCCGAGAATCCGGGAAGGAATTTGCTGTGCTTCTCGCTCGTTTCGATGCGCTTCCTGGTCGAAAGTTCTTCTATGGCGATGATGCCAAAAAGAACTGCGCACCATGCGATATAGAAATCGAAGAAGGTTGCCATGATTGCTCCTTTCATCCGTTGCATGCGTTATTTGAATGCGCCTACTGTAACCGTCTAATGTTGCAATTTTATTGGGAGAAACTGATGAACCGTTGAAGCATTGCTGCAATTTACCTATCGCAATATGCATGCCAGCCGATGCGATTTTTCAACCGTATGATATATAAGAGTATGTTTGTATTTTTGGCGTGCTGCCATGCACCCGGACAGTGAATATGCGTCCTGTTGCGCACCCGGAAAGAGCAATCCGGTGTGATATCATCCCCGGAATTGATCGACTCAGAGGGGAAGAAATGAACCAGAAAACCATGGGCCTCATGGATTTCGTCAGGGCTGCGAAATCCCAGATTTCCGAAATCGACTGCGCGCAGCTCGATGCGATGCGCAAGGAGCGCGATCTTTTGATACTTGACGTGCGCGAATCGAGCGAGCACGAACAGGGGCATCTGGAAGGCGCGCTGCTCGTGCCTCGGGGCATACTCGAGGCTGCAGCCGATCCCGCCTATCCGAAGCATGTTCCCCAGCTCGCCGATGCAAGGGGGCGCGCGATAGCGATCTATTGCGCGACCGGAGGGCGCTCTGCCATGGCCGCCGCAACCCTGAAGCAGATGGGCTTTTCTGAAGTCTACAGTCTCGCCGGCGGCATTTCGCAATGGGGCGCGGAAAATCGCCCCCTGGTGAAGGAAGCGCGCTACGTCTAGCGCAAGGTCAGAGTTCTTCCGGATCGAAGGATGCCAAAAGGCAGGCGTTCTTGCCGCCTAGCTTTGCCCTGTACATCGCCTGATCCGCGCGGCGAATGATGTCAACTGCCGTCATGCCCGGGTATGGAAAAATGCAGATGCCGATACTTGCGCCCATCCGTCCGGGCAATTCCTGCATCGGCTCGCTGATGGCGGAGATGAGCTTGTCGCCGAGCGCCATTGCGTCTGCCTCGCTTTTTATTCCTCGAGCTATTGCAAAGAATTCGTCCCCTCCGAGTCTTGCTATCGTGTCCGATTCCCGCATTGCCTGCCTCAGGCGGAGGGCGATTGTGCTCAGTACGCGGTCTCCCATTTCATGCCCCAGATCGTCATTCACCTGCTTGAATCCATCCAGGTCGATGAACAGGGCGCAATAGGTGTCTCCTTCGCGCTGAGCTGAAGCCAGCGCGGTGTCGAGCCTGTCGTAGAGCAGCGCCCGGTTCGGGAGACCGGTCAGCGGATCATGGAGAGAGCGGACAAGATGCAGGCGGCGCTCCTCGTCAACCTCGTGCTCGCGCAGGAAAAGAAGGCGCCGCTGTTGTTCGCTCAGGTACCCGGCAATCCCGCCTATCAGGTTGGCCGATATGATGAAAAAGTCGTGGCTGGCGAGCACCATGGACGGATAGTGCTGGAAGACGCCGAACACGATGTTGTAAGCGATGAGAAGCGACAAATCGACGCAGAGCGCATAGATGAAGCGGGTGCCGATGAAGTTGTACGTATAGAAGGTGCGAGCACCAGGCCCGGATAGAAGTTGACTGCGCTTTGCACCGTCAGGATGGAAAGCATGCTGATCAATCCGATGCCGGCGGCAAGGCCTACGCTTGCGAGCAGAGCGTGGCGGTATTTCTCGAAATGGCGCGTATAGCTGGCGAGATAAACGAAGAGCGGAACGTTCAGCGCGCAAAGCCTGATCGTCCAGATCGCCGATCTTTCGGCCACAGGGACAAACAGGGTGTCCAGAAGGCCATAGATGAGATAAACGAACACCCCGACGATGATGGCGGTTCTTCCCTGAGCCCGATCGCGCGCCAACGAGGAGGAAATGTAGGCAGCTTCCATTTCGCCGTCCGTGAAACTGAGGGTGATCGGGTGCATTGCAGTCATGAATGAAGGCGTTGCGCCGTCTCAGCCACTGTCAATTCAGTGCCGGCTCCTGTTCGGGGCGCCTGGAAACCCTTCGGTGAAGAGCTGCGCCGCATCGACGGCATCGAATTCGTACCTTCTGTTGCAGAATTCGCAGTGCACCTCGATGCTCCCGCGCTCGGCCAGGATGTCAGAAACTTCTTCGGCTCCGAGCACCTTCAGCATGTTTGCCACCTTTTCGCGCGAGCATGTGCATCTGAAGTAGACCGGCTGAGCATCGAAAATTCGCAGGTCCTCTTCGTGGAAAAGCCTGCGCAGGATTTCCCTCGTGGAGAGCCCGGCAAGCTCATCACCTTTCAATGTCGAGGCAAGATGGTTGACCCGGTTCCATGCGTCAGGGTCGATTGACTCCTCTTCAGGCAGCATCTGAAGGAGCAGGCCCGAAGAGGAGTTTCCGTCTGAGGAAAGCCACAGCCTCGTCTCGAGCTGCTCCGAGCGGGTCATGTAGTTCTGAAGGATTTCGGCGACGCTTGCCCCCTCGAGTTCCACGATGCCCTGGTAGGTTTGTCCGTTCTTCTGGTCGAGGGTGATGGCGAATCGCCCCTCTCCGACGATATCCTGGAGACCGCCGCTTATTTCGCCTTCCCATTTCGCCGTGGCTCTGAGTGCAAGCTCACCGCTGCATTCGACGACAAGCAGTCTGACCGGCCCGTTTCCCTGGATCTGGAGAGCGAGCGAGCCTTCGAGCTTGAGGGTGGCCGCAAGCAGGACCGCGGCCGCACAAAGCTCGCCCATGATCCTTCGCAAAGCCGGCGGATAGTTGTGATGCTCGAGGGCACTCACCTGGCTTGCGTCGAGATGAACTCTTTCGCCGCGTATGGGTGCGTTTTCGAAAAGGAATCGCTGCAGGGAATCGTGTTCGGCCGTCATTGCGAGAAATGATAGCACAACCCTTCAGGGTCATTTCTGGATTTCCGTCTATGCTGGATTAGATACCAATGGCAATCGCATTTCTAAACTGACATGGTTCTAGAACACAGCGATGAATTTTATCGTTCCGTCTACGAGCACAGCATGGACGCGGTTCTGCTCGCAGGGCTGGACGGGAGCGTTCTGGCGGCCAATCCGGCAGCCTGCCGGCTGTTCCTGCGCACGGAAGAAGAGCTATGCAGATTAGGCCGGACAGGACTGGTCGATTCGGATTCTGCCGGTATTGCAAGATTCCTCGAAGAACGCGAACGCACCGGAAGCACGAGAGGGGAACTTGTCTATGTCCGCGGCGACGGCTCGAGGTTTCCCGGTGAGTTCAGATCGGTCGTTTTTGCGGATGAAAGCGGGGAGCCGAGGGCGCTTGTGACCATCAGGGATATCAGCGAAATCAGGCAGGCAGCTCAATTTCAGGAAGAGCTGCTTGAGAAGGTTTCGCACGAAGCTGCGGAGATCGAGGCGATCCTCGAATCCCAGGAAGACATTGTCCTATTGTACGATCCCGACATGAACGTGCGCAGGGCGAATTCGGCCTTCAGGAAGAATTACGGGTTCGACCCGGTCGGAACCCATTTCGCGGAAATCATCGACAGGGTTTTCTGCCGCCACCTGGACGGTCTCCCCCTGGTGCTGAGCGACCAGCCGACCCCGCGGGCGCTCAGAGGGGAGCAAGCCAGAATGCAATATGTCGTCACGAAGGTCGACGGAACGCATGCGGTCATCGAAACTTCGTCAAGGCCGCTGCTCGAAAAGGAAGCCATAACCGGCACGGTGACCGTCTGGCACGACATCACTGAACTGAAGCATGTCGAAGACGAGATGCGCAAATCATCCGAGGAAATCGAGGATCTCTACAACAATGCGCCATGCGGTTACCATTCGCTCGACCAGAATGGCCTTTTCCTGAGGATCAACGACACGGAATTGTCCTGGCTCGGCTATAGGCGGGAAGAGGTGATCGGAAAAAAGGGCTGGAAGGATGTCATTTCGCCCTCCTTTCAAGCGTCTCTTAAAGCCAATTTCAGGAAATTCATGAAAACCGGATACGTGCGCAACCTCGAATACGAGATGCTCAGAAGGGACGGCAGTACATTCGTCGGACTGGTCAATGCAACAGCCGTTTACGACGACAGCGGAAATTATCAATACAGCCGCGGCCTCCTCATGGACATCACGGAAAGGAAGCTTCTCGAGAAGAGACTCGAGCAGCAGGCGCGCATGGATGCTCTGACGGGGCTCAACAACAGGCGCTATTTTCTCGAACTGGCGAGGCACGAACTCTCGAGGAACAGTCGCTTCGGCAGCCAGCTTGCTTTTCTGATGATCGATATCGACCAGTTCAAGGCCTTCAACGACACCTATGGACACGACGCGGGAGATGCGGTGCTCGCCGAAATGGGCAGGATCTGTGCCAGGACGATGAGGGAGATCGACATCGTCGGACGCATGGGCGGGGAGGAATTCGCGGCGGTCCTGCCGGGCCTCGACATCAGCCAGGCTGTCGAGGCAGCGGAGCGATTGAGGCGCACGATATCGAATTCGCAGGTGAGGCTCGAGTCCGGCAAGATCATCCATTTCACCGTATCGATCGGCGTGGCATGCCTTCGCGAAGCGGACGAATCACTGGAAGCATTGCTCAAGCAGGCGGACAATGGCCTATATGCAGCAAAACATTCCGGTCGAAACTGCGTCAGGAGCACTGCGCTCCAGGGTGCATGAGTTCCATTCCGGGTTAAAATGCGCAGTCCCAATCAGGAATCATCCATTGAATCGAACCATATCCTTCGAACGCCTCAAGGTTCGCCTGGGCGAACTCGGGGCCAAGTCCTGTCATGCGGAGCGCTTTTTGCGGAGCTGGTGCAGGGCATCTTCATACGATAATGCCAGGAGCGCTGCGGAAAACTTTTTCCCGAAATTTTTCAGGGAAAATATTCATGCCATCGAATCCGAGCTCGACAAGCTGGCGAACCTGAAAGCTTTTCATCCTGCAGAGGAAGGAGTGGGAAGATTGCTCGTCGAGCTTGCCGATGGACAGCTTGCCGAAAGCGTTCTCCTGCCCAAGGGCGGACTCTGCGTCTCGACCCAGATCGGATGCGCAGTAGGATGCGTTTTCTGCATGAGCGGCAGGGATGGGCTGAAAAGGCAATTGGGCAGCATGGAAATCATCGCTCAGGTCGTTCTCGCCAGGAAAATGAGGAAGGTTTCTAAAGTCGTTTTCATGGGAATGGGTGAGCCTTCCCACAATCTCGAGAACGTTCTGGAGGCGATCGATATTCTCGGCACACATGGGGATGTCGGTCACAAGAACCTGGTTTTCTCGACGGTCGGGGATTACAGGGTGTTCGAAAGGTTGCCCAAAGAGAGAGTCAGGCCGGCGCTCGCATTGTCGCTGCATTCGGCGGATGAAGAAAGAAGGGCGGGGCTTCTGCCCAGGGCTCCCAGAATTCCAGTAAAGGAGCTGGTCGATCTCGCCGAAAGGTATGCGCGGCTGACGCATTATCCGATCCAGTACCAGTGGACGCTGCTGGAAGGGATCAACGACGGGCATGAGGAAATGGAAAACCTGATCAGGCTGCTTTCAGGAAAATACGCCGTCATGAATTTCATTCCATACAACAGCGCCGAAGGACTGGGCTTCAATCGGCCTTCCTCGGGGAGAATCGTTCAGGCCGTAAGAATGCTGAAGAATGCGGGAATAGTAGCGAAGGTGAGGGATTCGGCGGGGCAGGAAATAGATGGGGCGTGCGGTCAGCTCAGGGCGAGAGCGCTGGAAGTCTAGGTACTCTGTTTTCTTGTCTCGATGATTCTGGTCATGTGTTCCGCTCCCCATGCCTGGATCACTTTCAGGACGGGAACAAGCGTCAGCCCGAACTCGGTCAGCGAATATTCCACCTTGGGCGGCACTTCTGGATAGATCTTCCTGAGGACTATTCCGTCCGATTCGAGTTCCCTGAGCTGCCGCGTCAGCATGCGCTGCGTGACGTCGGGCATCAGGCGCATCAGTTCGTTAAACCGCTTCGTGCCGTCCATCAGCCTGTAAAGAATGACACCTTTCCATTTTCCGCCGATGACTTCGAGTCCAGCCTCGACCGGACAGCCGATGTTGCAGTCGTATCGCCCGTGCTTCACAAAATCTCCATGGTATACAAAATGTGCTGTAAGCACAGAAATGTGCATTCTTACGGGGAAGATACAGTTCGGATAAGATTACTCCCAAGATTCATGCACGACAAGCGGGAGAACATGAAGGCGATTTATTTCGAAAAGACAGGAAGGGCAGAGGAAGTGCTCGTGTCCGGTGCAATACCGAGACCGGTCCCAGGAAAAGAGGAAGTGCTGATTGAAGTTTCGGCGAGTCCGATTCAGCCGGCAGATTTCCTTTTCATGGAGGGGCGCTACAGGAAGAAGCCTGTTTTCCCCCAGATTGCAGGATTCGAAGGGGTGGGAAAGGTGGTTGATTGCGGGGAAGCTGCGGCAGGCCAGATTACTCCCGGCATGCGCGTCGCCTTCCGCAGCATTGGGGCATGGGCAGAATATGCGCTTGCCCCGATTTCAAGAATTTACCCCGTTCCGGAAGGCATTCCTGACGAGCTCGCATGCCAGTTTTCCCTCAATCCGCTCACTGCATGGGGGCTTCTCGAGGAATGCGGCCTTGCTGGGCCTGCCCGCATTTTGGCGACTGCCGGACATTCGGCCGTCGCGCGCCTCCTGAGCGAACTTGCCAAAGCTCGGGGGATAGATGTTGTGCTGATCGCGCGTGAAGATCAGGGCTACCGAGTAACCCGGCAGGACGAGCCCCTGTCCTGGAGGCCCCTGCTTTCCGAGGCAGTGAATGATGCATCCGAAGGGGGGCGATTCCATGCCATCCTCGATCCGGTCGGCGGGCCCGACATACTTTCGCTGATTGATGCGCTGGAACCTGGAGGGAAACTTATATCCTATGGTCTGCTCGACGATAGGGAAATCACCCTCAGGGCTTCGATGATCCTGTCGAGGAACATGATATGGCAGGGCTTCGGCATAGACGGATGGCTGGGAAGGATTCCGGACGAAAGGCTGAAAGCTGCGCAAAAGGAATTGTGGACGATGCTTTCAGTGTGCCCGGAGCTGCTTCCCGTGTCGGGCAGATTCGACTATGCCGAAATAGGGGAGGCCGTACGTGCAGCCCGCCTGACGGCAGGAAAAGGCAAGGTTCTGATTTCATGAAGAAAGCGAGAATGAAATGAAAAAAGTGAAGAACTTGCTGATTTGCCTGCTGCTCGCCGCATCGCCTGCTGTTTTTGCAGGCCAGGATCAATTAGGCGGTTTGGGCATCAGGCTTGGGGAAGATATTTCTTCGGTCAAGGTGGCGTTGCACACTGACATCGATCCGGAGCCAATCCCGAGGAATCCCGCTCTTCCCCCAAATGCGCCCGATTTCAACAGGGGGAGAACTTTACTTCACTTGAGGACCAAGGGGGTCTTGGTCGTCTTTGGCCAGGACGGAAGGTCACTGGTCATCCGGCTGGACTCGCCCTATTCCGGCTCGGTGATGGGCATCAGGCTGGGGGATGGGGCGGACAGAATCGCCGCCAAACTCGGCAAGCCGATCAAAAAGCCCTGGCCCGCTTTCATGAACATGCAGGCCTACCGGTACGTGCTCGACGACTCGGCCTACGTCACCTTCGACGTCAGCGACAATGGCGTCCAGTATATTTTCATTTCCAGGTAAGCCGTGAGAAAGATCCTGATCATCGGCATGCTTCTAGCTTCAGCATCAGCGTTCGCACAGCCGCTTTTTAGAAACGCAAGTGAAACCGAGATTGCAGGAGACTGGGTGCTTCTTCCCCTTACCGCTTCGCTCGAGCCGCCGGGCAGGAACCCATGGCCAGCCGAATGCCAGTGGTTTTCCTATTCGCCGACCGGGATGCTCAAAAGCATCGACAGGCTGAAAGGTCCGTGTCCTGCCATTTCCTCCCCCGCTCTTGAGAAGGCGCTGGCCGAGGTTCCCGCCGTCCAGGCATGGAAATACGACATGAGCCCGGTCTACAAAAGGGCAGTTGTTCTCGTCACGAGAAGCGATGTGCGCGGATACATGGAAGTGTGGGATCCCCAAATCGTACTCAGGCCATTCACGAAGGATGGGGTCGAGTTCATGGAAGGGGATCTGATTCTCTATCTCGCGAACTTGAGTACGCATCGCATTGTCTGGATACGGCACTTGAGAAGAATTGAGTGATCAGGCAGGAAGCAGGACGACGAGCTTGAGGTCCCGTCGTGTCGCAGGCAGGAAGGTGATTTGCCGAAAAACCAGCCTGCCGAGACAGGGATGGTCGAATTCCCTGATTCCTCCCTCCCTTTCCGTGACGTCCTGCTCTTCCCAGAATTCCGAAAATTCCGGACTCGAATCCGACAGCTCGGCAACCAGGTTCGAGACATCGATTTCTTCCATTCTCAAGCCGCAGTCTGACCTGAATTCAGCAACCAGCCTTCTGGCCCTTTCATCCCAATCCGCAATCAGGCTCCTGGCGTCATCGGATGCGAACACGAACTTCAGCAGATTCCTTTCATTTCCCTTGAGCCAGCTTTCGAAGAGTTCTTCGGCCTTTTCGTTCCATGACACCGCATTCCACAGCCTGTCCAGGAAATAGGCTGGGCAATCCATGAGTTTGACGGATTCGAGCAGCGCATCGTCTCCGCCCGATGCCTCCTCGATTTCGGTCTTTCCCGAAAGCGCGATGAGGTAGCGGCGCTCGGCGGGCGAGAGCTTCAATGCGGCGGACAATCTTTCGAGCATCGATTTCGATGCCGATACTTCCCTTCCCTGCTCGAGCCATGTGATCCAGGTCGGACTGACTGCGCAGAGCTGGGCAAGCTCCTCGCGCCTGAGCCCAGGCGTTCTCCGCCTTCCCGTCAGCCTGATTCCGGCCTCCTCGGGCGAGATTCTTTCCCTGTGTTTCCTGATGAAATGTCCGAGTTCTTTGTTCATGGTAGCATTATATACCAGTATAATGTGTTGTCTTGTTCCAGTATCAAGGTGTTCCTATACTGGCTTCTCCAATCACAGGGAGAGCAAAATGGAGCAGAGCAGCTTGTCTTCCAGACAGTTCGGATGCGCCGCCGAGAAATACCTCGAGAGTCCGGTTCACGCGAGGGGAAAAGACCTCGAGCGTCTTTCCGATATCGTTTCGACATCGAAATACAGAAAGGTTCTGGATTTGGGGTGCGGGGCCGGACATGCGGCCTATTCGGTCGCCAAATGGTGCGAGACGACAGCCTGCGACATTCCAGACGGCATGCTTGAAATCGTCTCCAGGGAATCGAAGAAGCGGGATCTCGACATTGAAACGGTAAGGGCGCAAGCGGAAAGCCTTCCCTTCGAAGACGAAAGCTTCTGCCTGACTGTCACGCGCTATTCGGCCCATCACTGGTTCGATATCGGAAAAGCCTTGTCGGAGGCATTCAGGGTGACGAAAAGGGGAGGCAGAATGATCGTGATCGACTCGGTTTCTCCGGAATTTCCCCTCTATGACACGGTCATCCAGACGATCGAGCTGTTGCGGGACGCGTCACACGTCAGGAACTACAGGGTTTCAGAATGGAAGAGAATGCTGGAAAATGCGGGATTCGGGAAGATCGAATCGGATTGCTGGAAGGTGAGGATCGATTTCGAAAGCTGGATAGGCAGGTTAGGCACCTCTCACGGGCGTGTCTCGGCATTGAAGGAAGCTTTCATGGGGCTTCCCAAGGAGGCGAAGGCTTACTTCAACATAGGGGATGACTTGTCTTTCGACCTGGACGTTGCCTGGATATCTGCGGAAAAGGAGCGAAATGAAGGAACATGAAATGAACGATCTCGGGCAGCCTGTCGGCCTGCCCGTTCAAGGATGGAAAATTCCTGCCCATCCTTCGGATGAACCCATGGAAGGACGGTTCTGCATTCTCGAATCGCTCGACCCTGCCAGGCACGGCAGGGATCTTTATGACGCGAACCGGCTGGATAAGAACGGGTTGAACTGGGCCTACCTGCCCTACGGTCCTTTCGATGAATTCGAAGCATACCTCGGCTGGATGAAATCGACCTGCACGGGGGCAGATCCGCTCTTTTTTGCAATTGTCGACAAGGGAACAGGCAAGGCGGCAGGGGTTGCGAGCTTCATGCGCATCGATCCCAGGGCGGGATCGATCGAGATCGGTCATCTCAATTTCTCCCCCTTGCTCCAGAAGAAGCCTGCTGCGACGGAAGCGATCTTCATGATGATGGGGCGCGCATTCGAGGCGGGATACAGGCGCTGCGAGTGGAAATGCAATGCGCTCAATGCCGCGTCCCGCAGTGCTGCCCAGCGATTCGGTTTTTCCTTCGAGGGAATATTCCGCCAGGCCAATGTCGTCAAGGGGCGGAACAGGGATACGGCCTGGTATGCGGCCATGGACCACGAATGGCCCGAACTTTCGAAGGCCTTCGGGCAATGGCTGGCCCCTTCCAATTTCGACGAAAAGGGCAATCAGCTCGAGCGGCTTTCCACGTTCACGCGGCCGCTGCTCTTCAGAATCGGGTAGGGGCGCGTATCAACCGGGAACGGGTATCCTGGATTCCGAGTGATTGTTGCAATTTGATACCAATCTGAAATCTATTTGATGCATTCAAGCCGTATAGTTCACCCATGTGCTGCTGATTTTCCCCAACCGCATTTCCCCCTTAAATGCGGTTTTTCAAGGTGCCTTCGGGCACCTTTTTTGTTTCTTGGATGCATCTATTGGCCATCCTTTTCCTTGGATTTAAGACCCAGAAAGCGTCGGAACCGGTAAATGAGGTAGATGACAAATGCGCCAGCCAAGCCTTCCATCAGCCTGGCAATATTCTGTCTCAGTATCGCGTACATGTCATCAGTCGGCATAAGCACGACACGGACTTTGACGTAAATGCTTTTTGCATCTTTCGGCACAGGCGTGCCTTGGCAATCATTCCGGCCATAAATCCCGATTGTCGCGCCAACTCGGTATGTGCCGTTCTGCGCATGCTTTGGCGTGAGCTGGAAGGTCGTGGTAGTGCCGCTTGGGTCAAATTTTTGGCATGCGCTGTCCGGTGTGACATTGAAGTCAGGGGCGTCTGGCGTAACTTTTATTGTTTGCGGGGCGACCAGCGTGGGAATGACCGCCGAGGCGCTATTCATGCCTGATGGAAAACTGGCATGGTAATCCGGGTCGCCTACCCATACTTTCAGGTCGCCAGGAGAGCCTGGCGTCTTTATTTCCGAGGTGGCGGCCATCTCGGCCTTGATGTTCCTGAACTTCGGCTTGTCTGAGCCGTCCGGGGGCGGGAAAGGCAGGGCAGGCATATTGCCGGCTTTTTCGCCGGGTGTACCGAACGATCCGTAGCCCATGTTTGCCTCGGCGCTGGCGCCATCGCGTTTGATATTTGGAGTAGCTTCCTGTTGTTTTTGAGGAGAAGCGGGCGCGGGTTCAGCGACCGACTTTGGAGCGGGTTCATGCTGTTTCGAGCAAGCCGCGGCAAAGCTCATCACGGCAAGAAGAATACCCAATCGAATGGCGCGCATACTTCCCTTTCCGTGATCTCGAAAGGATTTGACGGTCGGGCGAGTCAAGCTGCCCTGATGATGTTCATTCATTATGGATCATCAGCAGCGCTTTGCCTCATTTTAGGGTTGTCGGAAATGACTGGGAAAGTGGACAGAGACATGGGGAGAGTTTCCCCATTCTCATTTTGGAATTAACAACAGGTGTAATTTCCAAGATTAGATGCAAACGGGATTCTTGCTGCTCGATTTTCGCGCAGGTGATCTTGCCGGATATTAGGCAATCGCCTGTTGCCGCGCCAGCTCGACAAAGGCTTTCAGGTAATCGATATCGGCGTCGCTCTCCCGGATGCCCAGGAAAATCTGCTTGGCGATACCATTTTTTCCGAGGCGTAGCGGGACGACTTCCATTTTGCCGGCATATTCCTCCACCAACCAGAGCGGCAAGGCTGCAACCCCCCTCCCGCTTGCCACCATTTGCAGCATGATCTCGGTCGTTTCGATCACTCTGTGGCGCTTGGGGCTGATGCCTGCGGGCATCAGGAACTGGTTGTAGATGTCTAGGCGCTCAATTTCGACAGGATAGGTGATCAGCACTTCGCCGCTGAGCTGCTCGGGCTCGACATGGGAAGCCCCTGCCAGGATATGCTCACAACTTACGACCAATACCTGTTCGTAATCGAACACGGGTTCGAAACGCAGGCCGGGCTTGTACAAGGGGTCGGGGGTCACGAGCAGGTCGATCTCGTAGGCAAACAAGGCGCCGATGCCGCCGAACTGGAATTTCTGCTTGACGTCCACATCAACGTCCGGCCAGTCGGCAAGATAAGGCGACGCCACCTTGAGCAGCCACTGGTAGCAGGGATGGCATTCCATGCCGATGCACAGCGTTCCCCGCTCGCCCTCGGCATACTGCTTCAGACGCTCTTCGGCCCGTTCCAGCTGGGGCAGCAGCCGTTCGGCGAGCGAGAGCAAATATTTTCCTGCCTGGGTCAGCCTGAGGCTGCGGCCCTCGCGCAGCCAGATATCCGTGCCCATCTTCTGCTCGAGCTTCTTCATCGAATGGCTCAGGGCAGACTGGGTCAGGCACAACACATCGGCTGCGGCAGTCAGCGAACCTTGACGCTCTACCTCCCTGACGATGGACAGATGAATTTTTTCCAGCATCGCAATTAATGAAATATTTTCATCGAATGTTGAAATAATACCATTTTATTTCATCCAGTAAAAAACCTACCATGCCTGCATTGCACATCAGAAAATGAATGAGGAAAGACATGGTTACGACACACAATCTCGGTTTTCCACGCATGGGCGCGAGACGCGAATTGAAATTCGCACTGGAATCCTACTGGAAGGGTCAGTCATCGATCGAGGAACTCAAGGCGCTTGGCACCCGGTTGCGCAAGCAGAACTGGCAGACGCAATCCGGGCTGGGCTGGATACCTGTTGGCGATTTCTCCTTCTATGACCAGGTGCTGGACATGAGCTTCGCGCTTGGCAACATTCCCCTGCGCGCCCGCGGCTTTTGCGGCGATCAGCTCGACAGCTATTTTCGGGTAGCCCGCGGCCGCTCCGTGCAAGGCGCGGAAGATCACGACGCCTGCTGCGATGGCATCGCGGCGGGGGAGATGACAAAATGGTTCGATACCAACTACCACTATATCGTGCCGGAATTCTCGGCCGACACGGAATTCAAGCTTGATCCTTCCCGTCTTCTCGAGCAAATCGCCGAAGCCGGGGTGCAGGGAGTCAAGGCCAAACCCGTCATCATTGGCCCGGTAACTTACCTTTGGCTGGGAAAATCCAAGGACGATTCAGACAAGATGGACCTGCTGGAACGTCTGCTCCCTGTCTATTCAGAACTGCTGGAGGCAATGGCTTCGCATGGAGTCGAATGGGTGCAAATCGACGAGCCGGCATTGGTCACCGAGCTGGACCCAGCGTGGCGGCATGCATTCAATCTGGCATACCATCACCTCAAGAGCTGCCGAATCAAAATCCTGCTTGCAACCTATTTCGGCGCCTTGCAGGAAAACCTGCACCTCGCATGCAACCTTCCTGTTGCCGGCATCCATCTCGACGCCATCAATGCTCGCGACGAGATCCAGCCGCTTCTGGATCTGCTGCCTTCGCACAAGATGGTATCCCTCGGCGTCATCAATGGCCGAAACATCTGGAAGACCGATCTCAATGCCACGCTCGACTGGCTGGAGCCTTTCGCGGA
Organism: Pseudomonadota bacterium; assembly: GCA_021811205.1. The sequence goes on along the minus strand of JAJZPK010000008.1, from coordinate 7,943 downwards.
ACGGCTTGGCAATCGCCTGTGGATTGCCCCTTCCTGCTCCCTGCTTCATGTTCCCGTGGATCTGGCGAACGAACACAAGCTGGATGCCGAGATCAAGTCCTGGCTGGCCTTTGCCATGCAGAAGCTGGAAGAGCTGAAGACTCTCGCAACTGCCTTGAATGACGGGCGAGTTGCAGTCGCCTCGGAACTTGCGGCCAACCAGGCAGCAATCTCAGGCCGCCATGCTTCGCCTCGCGTGAGCAATCCTGCAGTGAAGAAAGCGCTTTCCGACATCAATTCAGCGCTGGGCCGGCGCAGGCATCCCTATCCGGTCCGCGCCAAAAAGCAGGCTGCCCTGCTCAAGCTGCCGCTTTACCCGACCACGACCATCGGCTCATTTCCGCAAACCGCTGAAATCCGTCAGGCACGCAGCCAGTTCAAGGCCGGAGAGATCGATGAAGAGGCATACGAGATTGCGATGCAAAAGGAGATTGAGCGCAGCGTGCGCGAACAGGAAACTCTGGGGCTGGATGTGCTGGTTCACGGCGAAGCGGAGCGCAACGACATGGTTGAATACTTCGGCGAACAGCTCGAAGGCTACGCGTTCAGCCAGTTCGGCTGGGTGCAGTCCTACGGCTCGCGCTGCGTGAAGCCTCCCATCCTTTTCGGCGACATCAGCCGTCCGATCGCGATGACCGTGAAATGGATCAAGTATGCGCAATCGCTGACAAAGAAGCCGATGAAGGGCATGCTGACCGGGCCGGTCACCATCCTAAACTGGTCTTTCGTGCGCGACGACCAGCCCCGCTCGGTTTCCTGTTACCAGCTGGCGCTGGCGATCCGCGAGGAAGTGCTGGATCTGGAGAAGGCCGGGGTGCGCGTGATCCAGATCGACGAAGCCGCGCTGCGCGAAGGGCTTCCGCTGCGCAAATCGCAGTGGAAAACCTATCTGGACTGGGCGGTGGAATCCTTCCGCATCGCCGCCAACGGCGTGCAGGACGAAACCCAGGTCCACACTCACATGTGCTACTCGGAATTCAACGACATCATCGCGGCCATCGCCGACATGGATGCCGATGTCATCACCATAGAGACTTCCCGCTCCGACATGGAGCTGCTGGATGCCTTCGATGACTTCAATTACCCGAACGAGATCGGGCCCGGCGTATACGACATCCATTCGCCGAACATTCCCACTCGGGAACACATGGTCGAGCTGATGAAGAAGGCAGCTGAGCGCATCCCGGCCGAACGTCTTTGGGTGAACCCGGATTGCGGCCTGAAGACTCGCCAATGGGCGGAAGTCATCCCTGCGCTGGCCAGCATGGTCTCAGCCGCCGGGGCCCTGCGAGCTTCGGGGCATGTGCCGGGCAAGGCATGAAAACGCGCGACTATGCGGGCATCGAACTGCCCGCGTTGATCGGCGTATTCGAATGGGAAAGACAACATTTGCGCCCTCTCGTTTTCGACGTGCAACTGACCGCGCCAGACTCGTTCTGTCTTTCCCGTGCAGAGCTTGAGGTTCAGATGGCGGCATGGATCGAGCCCTGCCGCTATCGACTGCTTGAAGCGTTGGCCGAGCATCTTGCGCAACGCATGCTGCAGGAGTGGCTCTGCTGCCGCGTCGTGATCGGCATCGAGAAGCCGGGGGCGCTGGGCGATCTGGCACGAGTAGGGATACGTATTGAGCGGGCGTCTACCGGTGAAGCCGTCTCGTTGTAGCCGTCAGAAATGACAGGGAAGGAAGGCTGGGACATGGGGATAGCATCCCCATGCTCATTCATTCAAACCACCTGAACAGACGTCGTGGTTGGAAATTTACACATCATCCGTCAATGCGCGCTTCAGGCGCTTCACGGCATTCGTGATTTTGCCGGGCAAGGTAGCTCCAAACCCGATGACAAGTCCGGCCTGTGCATCGGAACGATAGTGCCGAGAAAGAGGAGGGGTTTGAAGCCCGAGTGAATTCGCCGCATGCCAGACTCTCATGTCTGCATCGGGGCTGCTGGCATTGCGCAGTCGGGCAGCGAGATGGAGTCCCGCGTCAGGTGCCATGCCAGCCCAATCCAGGTCATCTGCACAATACCGATCGAGCTCATGCAAGAGCGTATCGCGGCGCTCCACATACAGTGCCCGCATGCGACGGAGGTGCGAAGCGAAATGCCCTTCGCCGATGAATTCGGCCAGGGTAATTTGCAGTGGTGTAGGGGATTGTCGATCGCAAAGGGCTCGCGCTCGCGCAAAGGGTTCGGCAAGACCTGGCGGCGCGACAAGAAACCCCATGCGGAGACCCGGAGCCAGAACTTTGGCGAAAGTCCCGACATAGATTACCCGATTCACTGCGGACTGTCGTCCCAGCGCACGCAACGGATGAAGAGGGCGGCCGGCATAACGATAGTCCCCGTCTCAATCATCCTCGACGATCCACGCATGGGCCTGCTCCGCCCAGGCAAGTAGCGCAAGCCTGCGACGCAGGCTCATAGTTACGCCAAGCGGATATTGGTGGGATGGCGTAACCACGGCAAGGCGCGCATCCGGCGCCAGGCGTTTGGCGACATCGACGGCCAGTCCTTCTTCGTCTACAGGCACAGGCACAACAAGCCCCCCGGCGCCTTCGATCGCACTATGGCCGGCTACATAACCTGGATTTTCAACCCAAACCTTATCTCCTGCATCAATGAGGAGTCGCACAGCCAGATCGATTGCATGCTGGGAGCCTGATGTGATGATGACGTCGTCAGCTTCGCACGACAGGCCTCGCGTTGCCCCGAGATGAATGGCAATGGCCTCCCTCAAAGGCCGGAACCCGGCTGGATCGGCGTAACCCAGCTGATCCGAAGCGGGGCGGTTTCGCCAAAATCGCGCAGATAAGCGCGCCCAGATTTCGAACGGGAAGGCATCGAGCGCGGGCACGCCGGGGGCCAGCAAACCCGGCTGGCGCCGTACAGGAGTCACCGGCAGGCTCACCAAATTGCATCCGCGTACTGAAAGCGCAGAGATCGCATGCTCTATTTCCGGTTCAACCGACAGCGCAGGTGCGTCTGCGGCCAGGTCGAGTGCTTCCGGGAGGGTTGTTGCTACATAAACCCCCGAGCCTCTCACGCCCTGCGCATACCCCTCCTCGATCAATCTGTCATAGGCGAGCACTACAGTCTGGCGCGAGACGTCAAGCTCAAGAGCGAACGCACGGGTGGACGGAAGACGGGTTCCGGAACTCAAGTGGCCGGACAATATCGCATGGCGAAGATATTCGGCGATCTGCTCCTGAAGCGGCTGCATCGATAAGCGATCGACGGCAAAGGCGGACCAAAAGGGAGGCGTCACTTGTTTGATTGCGGTTCTCCAGGTGGACTGATCGATTTGCGCAAAGTGGCTATGGAAGCTCATTCCACTTGCGCTTATCATGCGCGAATTACCTGAACATCGTCAATGATGATTGTGACCTCCGAGACCTTCACAGCGCGCCAGTGGTTGGCACTCGTTTCGCTTTACATGGGCGCCTTCCTGCCTGCCCTCGACTATTTCATCGTCAATCTTGCGCTTCCGGCCATTCAAACCGGACTGCACGCGAAGCCCGCACAGATTCAGTTGACCGTATCGGCCTATTCGTTAGCCTATGCAGTCACATTGATCACCGGCGGGCGACTCGGCGATATATACGGGCGTCGGTTGGTTTTCATGATAGGAATGGGGGCTTTTGTTGTCGCTTCAGCCATGTGCGGTCTTGCAATTAACGGCAACATGCTGGTGGGTGGACGCTTTCTTCAAGGCGCCAGCGCTTCGATGATCACGCCTCAGGTGCTGGCGTCGATTCGAACGGTTTTTCCCATCCACATTCAGGCACGCCTAATGGGTATCTATGGATTCGTGTATGGATTGTCATTGATAGTCGGCCAAATCGGCGGTGGGGCATTAATTGCACTGCATCCTTTTGGGCTCGATTGGCGCGTGGTGTTTCTCGTAAACATACCGATCGGCTTGATGGCACTGACAGGTTCATGGAGGTATCTGGCCGAAAGCAGATCGGATGCTGGCAGGCACATAGATATCCAGGGATCGTTTTTCCTGACGCTGGGTCTCGTCCTATTGATCTATCCGCTCACAGTAGGCCGCGAACTGGGCTGGCCGGCTTGGTCGCTGTTGTGCATGTGTCTCAGCATTCCCACGTTTGCCGTATTCGTGCAAACAGAAAACCGCATGTTGCGAAGTGGGCGCGATCCTCTCGTCGACATGTCGGTAATCAAAAGGCCCGGCATCGCGACGGGACTTCTGCTGGCATTTCTTTTCTACAGCATTGCCGCTTTTTTCCTGACCTATGGCATCTTTTTCCAGGAAGGCCATGGCTGGACGCCTCTGGAATCAGGGCTTTTGCTGGCGCCATATGGGGCTGGTTATATCTTTGCGCCGCTTGCAACACCCTGGCTTGGAAGAAGAATCGGCAATCACTCATTGACGCTTGGATTCGGTCTGCTGACGGTCGGATATGCGATATGCATTCCGGAGATAATTCATATCGCCAATCAGTGGCCGTTATATGCCGCGCTTTTCATTGCGGGCACTGGACAAGGCATCACACTGCCTACGCTGCAGCATCGAATTCTCGAAAATGTCGAGAGCAGGAATACGGGTATGACGGCAGGAATTACAGTCGCCATGCTTCATATAGGCGTGGCGTTTGCATCGGCATTTATCGCCGGCAGATTTTTCAGTGCGCTCGATCATGCAGACAGCCCTGAAGGATATAACCATGCAATGCAAATCTGTCTTGAGTGGATGCTGGTTCCCCTGACGGCAGGCTTCATGGTCAGTGCACTCGGTACCTGGAGGGAATCGAAACTGGCGTCAGCACTGGCAGACTGAACAGGATTCCGCGACACGATGGGCGTGCGTTCGTATTTATAATTCAGCCATTGTGAACGCCAAATACTGAAGGATTGTAATGCGCCATTCATGGGGCACTATTAAATATTCGATCATGTTTTAGGCGTAATATGATTTACGATAAATCCGATCAGGGCGTTGTGGTGCATTTCTCCAGGTTTTCGATTGCCATGAAATTTCGATGATAATTGAATTCAATGGGTTGAAGAAAAATTCCACGATTAGGCCCCACTATGTCGCGTTTATTCGCACCTTTTAGGGTGTCTACTTTAAGTTAGGCCACAATGAAAATGAAAACTCGTGCCGTACTCTCAGATGTACCACTGGACAGCGCAATCAACGCACGATTGTCCGGTGCTTATTTTTACGATTGCCACGCTATTGCCGCACCCAACACTTCACGCACTGCGCTCAGCCTCTTCCTTACTGCTTTAACGAATACCCCTCCTTGGATTAATTCACTGATGGCGTTGAGAAATAAGCTGGTGAAATTTGTCGGCTTAAAGGACCTTGGTGCTCTTGGAGGGATCAATCCATCAAAGCCTGAGTCGGCTTATGTGCCTGGAGATCGGGTCGGCATCTTCACGCTAATATCAAATACGCCAAATGAGGTCTTGCTTGGAGATCGAGACAAACATCTCGATGTTGTACTCTCTGTTTACAAGCACCCCCCAGACCAAGATGGTAATCAGTCTGTCGCGGTAACAACTGTTGTCCACGTCCACAATCTGTTAGGGCGAGTGTATATGCTTCCAGTTACGCCACTACATCAACTCATTGCTCCCGCTGTGCTCTCCCGTATCATAGGTGGGGAAAATGCTGCCTAACCCGGCAATCAAGCGGGACCGCCTAACGGCGTCGCGCCCCTGAACTCAGACGTTAGGCCGAACACAAAGGAATCAAATGAACACACGGAATCTGCTGGTTCTGCCAGATGATTTGCCTGTCCCTGAAGATGATGGTGCATGCGCCCATTTGGAAGGAATGAATATGCCTACCATCGCTCTGACAGGAACTTCAGGCGCCAAGATAAACCTCGGGCTTGAAGGTGGAATATCAGTCGTTTACTTCTACCCCATGACCGGGAGGCCGGACGCACCTCCGATGGTTGGTTGGAACGAGATCCCTGGTGCAAGAGGATGCACCCCACAATCCTGCTCATTTCGTGATCATCATTCTGACCTTCTCAATTTAGGGGCCAAGGTATATGGCGTCAGTTCGCAATCATCGGAAGACCAGAAAGAAGCTGTTCGGCGCCTCCATCTGCCTTTTGAGTTATTGAGCGACAGCAATTTTGAGTTGGCAACCGCATTGAGGCTGCCTACGTTTGAATATGGCTCGTTACGTCTTATCAAAAGGATCACTCTCATCATTAAGAGCGGTTCGATACGCAAAGTTTATTATCCAGTTTTTCCGCCAAACGAAAATGCTGCCAATGTCATCGCGTGGCTTCAGAAAAACGATGCCTAACACTGCACTCCACCCGACCGGCTACAGCGGGCTTCGTCCGCTTTCGCAGTCGGGTGAATTTAAACGTTGAGGCTGTAGAAAAACGCTCTTTCAATTAACAACCTGAATGACCGTTGTTCCCCGCTTTGCAGACTGACAGTGAATGGCCCCCGAAATGGCGGGCACCTTGCAGCCGGTAACCCCATTGCTGTCGTTTTGCAATCGGCCTGAACGGCCAATTAGAACATGAGGACAAGGACTGCTTTACGCAACGTTCCGGATACCCTCCGGACCCGAATCGGATATGGGCTGTTCTCGGATGACAGGGATTATTGCATCGGCAGGTATATACTACTCGGCTTCGCCCACTTGCAAAGAAGCAATCCCGGAATGCGCAAAGAAGTCAAAGAGAAGCCAAAATACGCCGTCGTGGCGGCCGTGCAGCTGCCCAACGTGAGCGACGTGGAGTTCGAATCATCGCTGGCCGAGTTGCGCGATCTGGCAAAGACCCTCGGTTTCGAGATAACGGCCACCTTCACGCAGAAGCGCGCAAGCTTTGACGCGACAGCTTATCTGGGTGCCGGAAAAAGGGAGGAGATACGCGCCTATGTGGACATTGACGCCGAGTTCACCGAGCTGGAAAGAGCGCCGCATGGCGCCACCGACCCGGACGCCGGCAAGATCGATGTCGTTTTCGTGGATCACGAAATATCGCCCTCGCAAGCGCGCAACCTCGAAATCGAGGTCGGCTGCGAGGTGATGGACCGCACCATGGTCATCCTCGAAATCTTCCACCGTCACGCCAGCTCCCGCGCCGCGCGCGCCCAGGTGGAAATCGCGCGCCTCGGCTACATGGCGCCGCGCATGCGCGAGGCGGCGAAGCTCGCGGGGCCGCAAGGTCGGCAGCGTAGCGGTACCGGCGGCCGCGGCGCCGGCGAATCGCACACCGAACTGGATAAACGCAAGATCCGCGACCGCATCGCCGAATTGCAGGTGGAGATTGCCGCGATGGACGTCGAGCGCAAGACGCAGCGCGCACGTCGGCAAGAGCGCCAGGGCATCGCCAGCGTGGCGCTAGTCGGCTATACGAATGCGGGCAAGTCCACCCTGATGCGCGCGCTCACCGGCAGCGAAGTGCTGGTCGAAAACAAACTCTTTGCCACGCTCGATACCACCGTGCGCGTGCTTCACCCGGAGAGCATTCCGCGCGTGCTCGTCAGCGACACCGTCGGCTTCATCAAGAACCTGCCGCACGGACTCGTCGCGTCGTTCAAGTCGACGCTCGAAGAGGCGATCGATGCGTCGCTGCTGCTCCACGTCATCGACGCGAGCGATCCCGGATATGAGCGGCAACGCGAGGTAACCGATGCCGTGCTCGGCGAAATCGGCGCGGAAGCCGTGCCGCGCATCCGCGTCTTCAACAAGATCGACCATGTCGGCGATGCAGCGGCGCAAGCCGAACGCGAAGCGACACTGCGTGCCGAGTATCCCGATTGCATCGTGATGAGTGCGCGCCAAAGCTGCGATGTCGCGAAATTGCGCGAGGCAATAATCGCCTTTTTCCAGCGCGACCGCATCGAGGCCGAGATTTTCCTTCCCTGGTCGGCGCAGCAAATGCGCGGTGAAATCTTCGC
>JAJZPK010000178.1 GCA_021811205.1 Pseudomonadota bacterium | reverse complement strand
GCTGCGTAAAACTCGCGCGGCACGGCGCGGGCGCATCGAGATCATCCCCATGATCGATGTGATGTTTTTCCTGCTTGTCACATTCATGCTGGCATCGCTTTCGATGCAGAACCTGCATTCCCTCCCGGTGAATCTGCCAAAGGGATCGGCGGCTCCCATGCAGCCCAAGACCCCGGTGACGCTCACCGTAACGAAGGAGGGAAAGATCTTTCTGGACAAGACCCCTGTCACGTTGGATTCGATGCAGAACGTGTTGGCTTCGATGCTGAAAAAACCGGATTCCAGTATCGTCATTTCCGCGGATACCGACGCCCAGAACGGGCTGGTGGTAGAGGCCATGCTGCGGGCAAGGCAGGCTGGGGCAGAGCATTTCCTGATCGCAGTCAAGCATGGGCAGTGAATTCGAAAATCCCTGGCGGCGCATGCCATGGACATTGGGCCTGGCTGTCCTTGCCTGGCTGCTCCTGTTCTGGCTGTTCGGAAAGTTCCTTTCCCGCCCGGAAAAGCTGCACGTCGATCAGAAGCCGGTTGATGCGAAGCTGATCGAAATACCTGCGCCTCCCAATGCTGAGAAACCCAGGTCAGAACCCCAACGGAAACCCGATTTGCCAAAACCCAAGACAGAGCCGAAGCTGGAAAAACCCGATTTACCCAAGCCCAGGACAAAGGTGCAGGAGGCTCCGAAAAAAGTCGAGCAACCCAAAATCCAGCCGCCGCCGAAAACTGCTGAGCAGCCAAAAGCAGAGCCCCAGAAAGACCTGCCCGGGGGGGACGAAATGGGTGCGCGCGCCATCTACAGCCCGAAGCCGGAAATACCGGAGGAATACCGTCAGGATGCGCTGGATGCCCTGGTCGTAGCAAGGTTTCATGTCGCTGCAGACGGCACGGTGAAGGTCGAATTGATCATTGCGACCTCCATTCCGGAATTGAACCAGGCTGTGCTGAATACCTTGGCCACATGGAAATTCTTTCCGGCGGTGAAGGACGGAAAGCCGGTTGATTCGGTCCAGGACGTGCGTTTTCGCCTTTTGGTGAAATGAAAAAAAAGGCCGGAAGAATCCGGCCGGAAGGAGGAGGCTTTGGGTGTGGCTCAGGGAGCCGAGAACTTTGGGAGTTCACGCTACCTATGAAAAACCATGGCTGTGTAGTTGTCAATGCAGTCTCCGACAAGTGGTATGATCGGGCAGACAAACGGTACATCTGGAGTAAATTTCATGGCTGAAAGCAGGGAAGTCGCGACATTGGGCGGTGGGTGCTTCTGGTGCCTGGAAGCGATTTTTTCGGAGCTGGAGGGCGTCATTGAAGCCGTTTCTGGTTACAGTGGAGGGCAAGTCGACAATCCCGGTTACGAGGAGGTATGCAGCGGTGAAACCGGGCATGCCGAAGTCGTTCAGGTGACATTCGACCCCACGGTCGTTTCCTATGCGGAAATCCTGGAAGTTTTTTTTGCCATCCACGATCCGACCACCTTGAACAGGCAGGGAAACGATGTCGGGACGCAATACCGGTCGGTCATTTTTACCCATTCAGAGAAGCAGAAGGCAACCGCAGAAGCGATGATCGGGAAAGTTGCCGGGAAATGGGGTGAGCCGATCGTGACTGAAGTGACTGCTTGCGAAAAATTCTTCCAGGCAGAGGATTATCACCAGGATTATTTCAGGAACAACAGGTTCCGGCCTTATTGTCAGTTCGTAGTCAGACCGAAGCTGCAGGATTTTCGCACAAGATTTTCGGGCCGTCTCAAAACCTGAACTTTAGTGGCTTGGCGAGGAAACCCGGCCTTCGTTTGCCCTCTGCTCGACGGCGAAAACGGCTGCCTCCACGCGGGATGCCAGCTTGAGTTTGAACAGGATATGGCGGACATGCTGCTTGACGGTGTCGTAGCTGATGTCGAGCGTTCTTGCAATGACCTTGTTGCTTTCTCCGCGCGCCAGATGCTGCAGGATTTCACGCTCGCGCTCGGTCAGGAGTTCGAGAGAATTTTTGCGTACATGATGATCCTGCTGTCCATGCTGCAGGAAATTCATCAGTTTCATGGTCATGGCCGGAGCGACGACGAGTTCGCCGCTGGCGATGCGCCGCACCGCACTAACGACATCTTCGGGATCCATGTCCTTCAAAAGGTAGCCCTTCGCGCCCAGGCGCATTGCATTGGCAAGATCGGATTCCGAATCGCTCATCGTCAGGATCGCCACAGGCGTATCGCAACCTGATTTTCTGATCTGGTCGAGCAGGGTCAGGCCATCGACAGGCTCCATGCGCAGATCCATGATCAGAAGGTCGGGGCGCTGTGCCTCCAGAATGGGGATCACTTCGGTTGCATTGCCGGTACCTCCCACCACGGAAATGCCGTAGCAGTGGTCGAAGAGTTCGGTGAGTCCGCGCCGGCACAGGCAATGATCGTCGACCAGAACGATGCGAATGGGTTCGTTCACTGCATTACCTCCTGGGTGATCGGAAAACTCAGCATCACCTTGGTGCCAAGCCCTTTAGCACTTTCAACTTCGATCTTTCCGCCCAGGCGCATGGCGCGTTCGCGCATGATGGTCAGGCCATAATGTCCTTCGCTCGGGGCGATGTCGGGAATGCCGGAGCCATTGTCCTCGATGGTGAACAAATAGCATCCGTCATGGCAGCCCACGGCAAGGCTCGCGCGAGTCGCCCTGGAATGCATGGCGACGTTGGCCAGAACCTCCCGGACGATGTGGAATGCCTGGAGTTCATATTCGATGGGCAGCATGAAATCGGAAATGCGGTTGGTGTAGTCGAGAGCAATGCCGGTGCGCTCCTTGAATTCGTCGACGAGTTCGCGCAGCGCGTGCTGCAGCCCGAGCGGGTCCATCGGGCTGCGGAAGTGGGTGATGAGCTCGCGCACGGCACCTTGACTCGAAGCCAGCGCTTCATTGATGTCGCTCGCATATTTTCCGGTAAGATTCTCATTCCCGGATTTAATTGCCTCACATAAAAGACTCATGCGCATTCTCGCGTAAACCAGGGTCTGGGCAAGGGAATCGTGGATTTCGTTGGCCATCAGTCGTCGCTCCGTCATCAGGCCCATTCTTCTGATTTCTCGGGAGCGCATCGAGTTTTCCAGAGCGGTGCCGAGAAGCTCGCCGAAGGACCGCAGGTTTTTTTCGGTTTCCTCCGGAATTGCCTGAGCCGAGGCAAAAAACAGATTGAAGATGCCTGTTGTTTTTCCCCTGACCTCGAGTGGAACAGCGATCATGCATTTACAGGTTTTTCCGAAGAAACCGCGACCATTACGGAGCATGCATGCCTCTACTCCGGATGAGCAATTTCCAGAACCACGGGCGGCGATGCCGCAAGCGCCGCAATTACGATTGACGGCGTCTTCGCATTCGATGACATCGGGCGGCAAGCCAAAAGAGCCAACCAGGCGCAGTTCCTTCCCATCGGGGGAATGAACGCGCACTGCACCGGCTATTGCGCCCGTCATCTTTGCGATTGTTCCAAGAAACCCCTCGATCAGTGTCGAACATTCGTCGCCGACCGAGAGCGTGGGTTCTGGAACGGATTCCTTCGCTGCTGCGCTCATCGTTCGATTATAAATCATTTGTCATGTCTTGCAACACTACAGTGGTGGAGCCATCCCTCATGTGGGTTATGCATGCCCCCCCATTGCGGTTATAGACGGATACTCCCTGGATTGCGCTTAATAAGGAAGTTCCCATGCTGAGTTGAGCACAATGGGATATATTAGCGTATTGACCAATTGCAAAAGCACATGCCCTTATTGACCTTATTTCACGATCCGGCAAGAATTCTGGCGAAAAGTGAAAGTCATATGACTGCTCCATGGTGCCGTAATAGAGCCGGTGCGGGCGCATCCGTGATGCGCTTCCTTCCGCTGGCCCTGTTTTTTTTCGCGCATCCCGCATTTGCCGCCGGCGCTGCAACAGGCGCCAGCGCCTGGTGGGTGTGGCCGCTTGCGCTCTTTGTCGTCTGCTTTTTCCTGGGGATCGTGGCGGTTCCGGCCGGGGTCGGAGGCGGGGTGCTTTTCGTGCCCATCGTCGGCAGCTTCTTTCCCTTTCATCTCGATTTCGTACGCGGCGCGGGACTGCTCGTTGCGCTTGCGAGCTCCCTTGCAGCGGGGCCATCCCTGTTGAAGGCGGGGCTTGCCAATCTTCGCCTTGCGATGCCGCTTGCATTCGGCGCATCCGTCAGTGCCATAGGGGGGGCCATGCTGGGCCTTGCCTTGCCTGCCAATGTGGTTCAGATCGCTCTGGGGCTTACCATCCTGGGCATCGTCGTATTGATGGCTGTCGCAAGGAAGTCCGAATATC
>JAJZPK010000177.1 GCA_021811205.1 Pseudomonadota bacterium | reverse complement strand
CATCCATGCCCCCTTCGATCAAGGCCCGCCTCGATGCGTTGGCCCGGTCGACGGAAAGGTCCCAGTTATTGTAGTTTCTTGCGCCGCCTTGGTAAGGTGTGGCATCGGTGTGGCCGGAAAGGCTAATCCTGTTTGTCACTGTATTGAGCATCTTTCCTATGGCATGGAGGATCTCGATCGCATAGGGCTGGAGTATGGCGCTTCCCCGGTCGAACATCGGGCGATTCTTGTCGTCGACGATCTGGATACGCAGGCCGTTCGCGGTAATGTCGATCAGCAGTTGATGCCTGAAATCCAGCATCGCCGGATCGGCTTCCATCGCCTTTTCAATGCGTGTCTTCAACTGCTGCAGGCTTTCAGCTTCAAGGCGTTGCATCTCTTTTTGCGCCGTTGCAAGATCTGCCGTTCTGGCGACATCGCCTGAAGTTCGAGTCAGATCCTTGCCCCCCTGGCCTATGATGCTGGTGTCTTCGTCATCGGTTTTGCCGCCCAGGAAGGCGATTCTGACAGGTTTACTGAAGTATTCGCCGACCCCCATGAGGTCATTTTTGGAAGAAACGGTGATCAGCCAAAGCAGCAGAAAGAACGCCATCATGGCTGTGACAAAATCGGCATAGGCCACTTTCCAAATGCCCTTCTTTCCCCCATGCTCCGATTTTCGGATGATTTTGACGATGATGCGGCGTTTTTGCTTCTCAACCTTGCTCATTCAGAGAATACCCGTGACATGGAACCAAAGGTATGCAAAACGGAATGTCAGGCGCGGCAGTGATGGATGACCTGGCGACCCCGCTGGCGCCCGACTTTGGAGTCGGATAGGAATTGTCCTTTAGCCCGGAAGTTTTGCGTCCCCGCCTTTCGACGGGTTTGCCCTTGCAGGCGTTGATGTGTGAATCAACGATTGCAGGGTCGACTCTATTGAAACCGGCAGTTCCTGTCAAGTTTGCTGAAGCGCTGAAATTTGGTCAAATCCGACCGCATCGCCCGGATTTGTGCGACAATCCGCAGCAATAAAGGCCCGAGGATTCCATCATGAAGTTCCGTTTTCCCATCATCATCATCGACGAGGATTTTCGTTCGGAAAACACCAGCGGTTTTGGCATTCGCGCACTCGTCAAGGCGCTGGAAGAAGAAGGGATGGAAGTGCTCGGGGTCACAAGCTACGGCGACCTCACCTCGTTTGCCCAGCAGCAGAGCAGGGCTTCGGCATTTGTGCTTTCCATAGACGACGAGGAATTCGGCGGAGGCTCCCCGCAAGAGGTCGAAAGCGCGCTTGCCCAGCTCAGGGATTTCGTCGGACAGATCCGCTTGAGGAACGAGGATATCCCGATCTTCCTCTACGGCGAGACCAGAACGTCGCGCCATATCCCGAACGACGTGCTCAAGGAACTGCATGGATTCATCCACATGTTCGAGGATACGCCGGAGTTTGTTGCCAGGAATATCATCCGCGAAGCGAAACATTATCTCGATTCGCTCTCTCCTCCCTTTTTCAGGGCGCTGGTCAATTATGCCAACGACGGGTCCTATTCCTGGCATTGTCCGGGCCATTCCGGCGGGGTGGCTTTCCTGAAAAGCCCGGTGGGGCAGATGTTCCATCAGTTCTTCGGCGAGAACATGCTGCGGGCGGACGTCTGCAACGCAGTCGAGGAACTGGGGCAACTGCTGGATCATACCGGGCCGGTCGCGGCTTCCGAGCGCAATGCGGCGCGTATCTTCAACGCGGATCATCTTTTTTTCGTCACTAACGGCACATCGACCTCCAACAAGATGGTTTGGCACGCGACAGTGGCTCCCGGGGACATCGTCGTCGTTGACCGCAACTGCCACAAGTCCATTCTGCATTCGATCATGATGACCGGAGCGATACCCGTTTTTCTTATGCCGACCCGGAACCATTACGGCATCATCGGCCCGATTCCCCTGGAAGAATTCAAGCCCGAGAACATCAGGAAAAAAATCGAGGCGAATCCTTTCGCCAAGGATTTGAAGACCAAGCCGCGCATCTTGACCATCACCCAAAGCACTTACGACGGGGTCATATATAACGTCGAAATGATCAAGGAAGTTCTGGGAGACAGTATCGATACGCTGCATTTCGACGAAGCATGGCTGCCGCATGCCGCCTTCCATGATTTTTACCGGAACATGCATGCCATAGGACGCGACAGGCCGCGTTCCAGGGATACCATGGTGTTTTCGACCCAGTCCACGCACAAACTGCTTGCCGGACTCAGCCAGGCCTCCCAGATCCTGGTGCAGGAGCCCCAAACCACCAAATTCGACCGCCATCGCTTCAACGAAGCCTATTTGATGCATACCTCGACTAGCCCCCAGTACGCGATCATCGCATCCTGCGACATCGCAGCGGCGATGATGGATGCTCCGGGGGGTACTGCGCTCGTCGAGGAATCCATTCTCGAAGCGCTGGATTTTCGCAGGGCCATGCGCAAGGTGGACGAGGAATACGGGGACTCCTGGTGGTTCAAGGTCTGGGGGCCGAACGGGCTTTGCGAAGAAGGAATCGGCGGACGGGAAGACTGGATGCTTGGCGGGGACGAGCGCTGGCATGGGTTCGGACGTCTGGCGAGGGGCTTCAACATGCTCGATCCGATCAAGGCGACCATCATCACGCCCGGGCTCGACGTCGACGGCGATTTCGCCGATACCGGCATACCTGCTTCGATCGTCACGAAGTACCTTGCGGAACACGGCGTTATTGTCGAGAAAACGGGGCTTTACTCATTCTTCGTCATGTTCACCATCGGCATTACCAAAGGGCGCTGGAACACGCTCGTAACTGCCCTGCAGCAATTCAAGGACGACTATGATCGCAACAAGCCCCTGTGGCGCGTCTTGCCCGAATTCGCTTCGAAATATCCGGAGAACGAAGCGGTCGGGCTCAGGGACCTTTGCGAGCAGATTCACGGCGTTTACAAGGCCAACGATATAGCCAGATTGACTACGGAAATGTATCTGTCCGATATGGTGCCGGCCATGAAACCTGCGGATGCCTATGCCAAAATGGCGCACCGGGAGATCGAGCGCATTGGCATAGACGACCTCGAAGGCAGGATCACCAGCATTCTCCTGACGCCCTATCCGCCGGGCATTCCGCTCCTGATACCGGGAGAGCGTTTCAACAGGACCATCGTCCAGTACCTCCAGTTCGCACGCGATTTCAACAGAAGATTTCCGGGATTCGAGACCGATATCCACGGACTCGTCGAGGAGGAAATCGACGGTGTGATGCATTATTACGTCGACTGCGTGGCGCAGAAGTAATCCTGCAGCGGTTACAATTTGTAACGCGAACGACTCTCATTTGTTCTTGACATTGGTTGTTGCTGCCTGCATTATTCATATATGAATAAAATATTTCCGAATATCGGTTCGGAGCGCGAAACCGACAGGCTGATGTTTTCCCTGGTTCATGCTGCGCACGAACTCGAGAGGCGGTACGAAGAGGCATTGTCCCCCGAGGGACTGACCGGGCCTAAGTTCGCCGCGCTGTCGAAACTCGTGCAGGCCGGCCGTCCTTTGGGCCTTGGTGAGCTTGCGGACGAGCTGACCTGTGTGCGCTCGAACATCACTCAGCTCGTGGACAGGCTGGAGGCCGACGGGTTGGTGGTTCGTACTGTCGATCATGCGGACAGGAGGACGGTCAGGGCGGCAGTCACTGAAATTGGAATGCAGCGCCAGATTGCAGGCGCGAAGCAGGTCGAGAAGCTTCTCGATTCGCTTGCGAAGGCATGTTCCGGGGTGGATCTCGACGCTTTCGAGCGTGCGCTTTCCTGTCTGCAGGTTGAACGAGGGGTGTGTCGATGAAGAGGGGTGGCGCTTGAGATCGAGGATGACCGTTTTGCTTGCCGGGGTGATGCTGGGCGGTTGCGCTGTCGGCCCGGATTTTCATCATCCGGAAAGCTCGAAGGTGACACGCTACACGGAAAAACCCATGTCAGGGGAAACCGTGGTCGCAGGCGGCATGTCTCAGCATTTCGATCATGGCGCCGATATTCCCAAAGAATGGTGGAAACTGTTCCATTCGGCATCCTTGGACAAGCTCGTCAAGAGTGCGCTTGCCGGTAGCCCAACACTGGATGCCGCCCGAGCGACCCTCACTCAGGCCCAGGAGGATCTTGCTGCCGAGGCGGGGGCTGAATTTCCCCAGGCCAACCTGAATCTCGGAGCGCAGCGGCAGCGTTTCTCTCCCGCGATATTCGGCGGCACGGGAGCTCCCAGCATGTTCAATCTGTACAACGCGTCGGTCCAGGTTTCCTATGGGATAGATCTTTTTGGTGGCCT
>JAJZPK010000007.1 GCA_021811205.1 Pseudomonadota bacterium | reverse complement strand
GGTTTCAATTTACTAGGGAGGTGAAACATGTTTGAAGTGATGGATGCGCAGAGTCAACTGGCTGTCATCAAGGTGATCGGTGTGGGCGGGTGCGGCGGCAATGCCGTCGACCACATGATCGAAAACGGCGTTCAAGGGGTCGAATTCATCAGCGCCAATACGGACGCACAGGCGCTGCATCGGAACCGTGCCGGCACGGTCCTGCAGCTTGGAGAGGAAATCACGAAAGGGCTCGGGGCAGGCGCGAATCCGGAAATCGGCAGGGAATCGGCGATCGAGAACCGGGACAGGATTGCTGAAGCGATCGCAGGCGCAGACATGCTTTTCATTACTGCGGGCATGGGCGGCGGAACGGGTACGGGCGCGGCGCCCATCGTGGCCCAGGTAGCGAAGGAGCTCGGCATCCTGACGGTTGCCGTGGTCACCAAACCTTTCGAATTTGAAGGGAAAAGGCTGAAGGTTGCCCAGAATGGACTCGACGAACTGACGCAGCATGTCGATTCCTTGATCGTGATCCCGAACGAGAAGCTGATGGCTGTCCTGGGAGAGGACGTCAGCATGCTGGATGCGTTCAAGGCGGCCAACAATGTGCTTTACGGCGCAGTCGCGGGAATAGCCGAAGTCATCAATTGCCCGGGTCTGGTCAACGTCGATTTCGCCGACGTCAAGACAGTGATGTCCGAGATGGGGATGGCAATGATGGGTTCTGCCATGGCTTCCGGAGCGGAACGCGCAAGGATTGCCGCCGAGCAGGCCGTTGCGAGCCCGCTGCTCGAGGATGTCAATCTTTCCGGCGCGCGCGGCGTGCTCGTCAACATTACGGCCAGCCTTTCCCTCAAGATGAAGGAAGTCCATGACGTGATGAACACCATCAAGGAATTCGTCGCGGAAGATGCGACCGTGATCGTGGGCACCGTGATCGACGACTCGATCGGAGACAGCCTGCGCGTGACCATGGTGGCGACCGGACTCGGCATGCCTGCAATGAAGCCCCAATCCAGGCCGATCACCATCGTCAAGACAGGCACGGACAACATGCCCGCCGATTTCGATTTCGGCGCGCTCGATTTGCCCACCGTGATGCGCACCGGAAGAAAGCGCGAGACGGAAGTCGAAGCGATGAGGCAGTCCGGAATGGAGATGCTGGACATTCCCGCTTTCCTCAGGAAGCAGGCGGACTGATCGTGCGCGTTGCTTGAAGTTGTGGTAATATAAGGAAAATTTCCTTGTTTTTGCCATGCTCAGACAACGCACGCTGAAAAACATCGTCCGCGCCACCGGCATCGGGCTGCACACAGGCGAAAAGGTCTATATGACCTTGCGCCCTGCTGCAGTCGATACCGGCATTGTTTTCAGGCGCACCGATCTCGATGATCCTGTCGAGATCAAGGCCGATCCGTTCAAGGTGCACGATACCCGGCTGTCCACCTGTCTGGAGTCAGGCGGAGTCAAGGTTGCGACGATCGAGCACCTGATGTCCGCTTTTGCGGGAATGGGCATCGACAACGCCTATGTCGATCTGACCGCATCCGAAGTGCCCATCATGGACGGCAGTGCGGGCCCATTCGTATTCCTGATACAGTCCGCAGGAATCGAGGAGCAATCTTCCCCGAAGAAATTCATCCGGATCAGAAAGTCCGTGCAGGCGGGAAGCGAGAAAAGCTGGGTGCGTTTCGATCCATACAACGGATTCAGGCTCAATTTCACGATCGCCTTTGCCCATCCAGTGGTTGAGGGAACCAACCAGAGCGTGTCGATCGATTTCGGTTCATCTTCCTACCTCAAGGAATTGAGCCGTGCGAGGACATTCGGCTTCGTCAGGGATGTCGAGTATCTCAGATCCCAGGGGCTCGCATTGGGCGGCAGCCTCGAGAACGCCATCGTCATGGACGAGTTTCGCGTCCTCAACAGCGATGGGTTGCGCTATGAGAACGAATTCGTGCGCCACAAGGTGCTGGATGCGATCGGGGATCTCTACCTGCTCGGCCATCCGCTGCTAGGCGCATTCACGGGATTCCGTTCCGGCCACGCGCTCAACAACCAGCTGCTTCGCACGCTCCTTGAGGATGCGGAAGCCTGGGAATACGTTTCCTTCGACAGGGCCGAGGAAATTCCTGCCTATCTAAGGTACCAGCCCAGGCCGACCTGATGCTGGTAATGAGGCTGATTGCATTCGCCGTGCTCGTTGCGATCGGCGCATCCTTCCTGGTCTATGCGGTGAAAAAGGACAGGCGCTATCTGGAGTTCGCCTACCGGCTTCTCAGGTACACCTTGATCCTGGCTTTGATTTTCGGGCTATTCTATTTCGTCGAGCGGGTGCTTCTCATCGTCTAATTTGTCGATGAGGGATTCGATCGAAGACCTGAGGGGGGAATCCGGCAGCGTTGCGGCAAGTGCCCTGAAGGAATCAACACCCTTTTCTCCCATGACCGGTTTTCTGTGCGGCAGCCGTCGTGCGGGTGGATTCACCCTGACGAGTACCTTGATCGAATCGATGGGCAGCCCCCTCATTCTGAGCTTTTCCAGAAGGGTCCGCGAAAGCTGCCTGATTTTTGATGCGGCCGCGCCGTTGTCGGCATAAAGATGCAGTTCGCCATGCATAAGCCTGCCCGCACTGCAGCATTTGCCGAGTTCCTTGGGGAGGGATGCCCGCAAGATCCTTTCGATGGTGATCGATTGTTTTGCGTCCCCCAACAGATCGCCCAGGTAGAAATCGAGCCTGATTGCCATGCTTGTGGTAGAATCGAAAACCCTATTGTAAACCTGCCAAAACCAATCATCCATGATTTCCGGCCTGCTTAAAAACATATTCGGGAGCCGCAACGACAGGCTGATCAAGCAATACATGCAGAAAGTGCGCGAAATCAACGCGCTTGAATCGCAGATTGCGCCATTGACCGACAGCGAACTGAGATCGAAGACGGACGTCTTCAGGGAAAGGTACAGCAAGGGCGAATCGCTCGATGATCTTCTCCCTGAAGCATTTGCAGTGGTGAGAGAGGCCGGCAAGAGAGTGCTCGGCATGCGTCATTTCGATGTCCAGTTGATCGGCGGGATGGTGCTCCACCAGGGAAAGATTTCCGAAATGCGTACGGGCGAGGGCAAGACGCTGGTCGCGACATTGCCTTCCTATCTGAATGCGCTCTCGGGCAAAGGTGTCCACGTGGTGACCGTCAACGATTACCTTGCAGAGCGCGACTCGGGCTGGATGGGCAAGATACACGAATTTCTCGGGCTCTCCGTAGGGGTGATCCTTTCCCAGATGGATCACGACGACAGGAAGGCAGCCTACGGGGCGGACATCACTTACGGCACCAACAACGAATTCGGCTTTGACTACCTGCGCGACAACATGGTCACCGACCCGGAAGAGAAGGTGCAGCGCGTGCTCAATTTCGCCATCGTCGACGAAGTCGACTCGATCCTGATCGACGAAGCGAGGACGCCGCTGATCATTTCAGGCCAGGCCGAGGACAACATCGACCTCTATTACAGGATCAACGATCTTGCGCCCAAGCTCACGCGCCAGGAAACCGAAGACGGGCCAGGGGATTATTCTGTCGACGAGAAGGCGCATCAGGTGCTGCTCACCGAGGAAGGTCACGAGCACGCCGAGAAGCTGCTCGCACAGGCAGGCATGCTGCCTGTTGGATCCAGTCTCTATGACTCGGCGAACATCACCCTGATCCACCACCTCTATGCTGCATTGCGCGCTCATGCGCTCTATTTCAAGGATCAGCACTACGTGGTCCAGGACGGTGAAGTCGTGATCGTCGACGAGTTCACCGGACGCCTCATGTCGGGAAGGCGCTGGTCCGACGGTCTGCACCAGGCCGTCGAAGCCAAAGAAGGGGTATCCATACAGAAGGAAAACCAGACGCTGGCCTCGATCACCTTCCAGAATTATTTCAGGATGTACGGAAAGCTTGCCGGCATGACGGGAACAGCCGATACCGAAGCGTTCGAATTCCAGCAGATATACAACCTGGAAACGGTGATCATTCCGACCCACAGGTCGACGCAGCGGAAAGACCACCTCGATCAGGTCTACAGGACGGCCATGGAGAAATACCATGCCGTCATCAACGACATCAAGGATTGCTATGAGCGTGGCCAGCCGGTTCTGGTCGGCACGACATCGATCGAGAATTCCGAGCTGCTTTCCGCCTTGCTCAAGAAGGAAAAACTGCCGCACCAGGTCCTGAACGCGAAGCACCACGAGCGAGAGGCGGAGATCGTCGCCCAGGCGGGGCGAGCCAAGATGGTGACGATTGCGACCAACATGGCAGGTCGCGGCACGGACATCGTTCTGGGCGGCAGCATAGAAGCCGAACTCGATGAAATCAAGGGCGATGAAAAGCTCGACGATGAGGCCAGGAAAAAAAGAATCGCGAAAATCAAGGAAGAATGGCAGGTGCGCCACGAAGATGTGCTGGCCAAGGGCGGATTGCACATCATCGGCACCGAGCGACATGAATCCAGACGCGTCGACAATCAGTTGAGGGGGCGCTCCGGGCGCCAGGGAGATCCAGGCTCGTCGCGCTTCTATCTTTCGCTGGAGGATCCGCTGCTCAGAATATTCGCATCCGACAGGGTATCGTCGATCATGCAGAAGCTCAACATGCCGGAGGGAGAGGCGATCGAGCATCCCTGGGTGACGAGAGCGATCGAGAATGCGCAGAAGAAAGTGGAAGCCAGAAACTTCGACATCAGGAAGCAACTCCTCGAGTATGACGACGTCTCGAACGACCAGCGCAAGGTGATCTATCAGCAGAGAAACGAACTCCTGAATGCAACCGACATTTCCGAGACGGTGAAGGCAATGCGCAACGACGTGCTGGCTACCCTCGTGAGCCAGTACATTTCGCCGCAGAGCATGGAAGAGGAATGGGATGTTTCCGGACTCGAGAAGGCGCTCTCATCCGAATACCAGATGCAGCTGCCGATCGCCAAATGGCTAGACGAGGAGCACGATCTCCACGAAGACGCATTGCGTGAACGGATCGCTTCGAAGGCAGAGGAGATCTATCAGGGCAAGGTGGCTCAGGCCGGGATCGATCTGATGCGCCATTACGAGCGGGCAGTGATGCTGCAGAGCCTCGACAACCACTGGCGTGAGCACCTCGCGGCGCTGGATCATCTGAGGCAGGGCATCCACTTGCGCGGTTATGCCCAGAAGGATCCAAAGCAGGAATACAAGCGTGAAGCTTTCGAACTCTTTTCCGACATGCTTGAATCGATCAGGGGCGACGTCACCCAGAATCTGTTGACCGTTCAGATCAGGAGCGAAGAGGATATCGAGGCCATCGAGGCGCCTGCCGTTTTCGAAAACGTTCGCTACCAGCATGCCGACTACGATGAGGCGCTGGCCAAGGATGAAGAAGGAAGTGACCACCAGCCCTTCGTCAGGATCGGGCAGAAGGTCGGACGCAACGACCCCTGCCCATGCGGATCCGGAAAGAAATACAAGCAGTGCCACGGCAAGCTTGCGTAACGGTTGTCCTTGTTCGCCACGGTGAGAGCGAGGCGAACATCGCAAGATGCATCAACGACGATCCGCTCAAGCCGGTCAACCTTACTGATCTTGGCAGGCAACAGGCCGAATCCGTCGATGTGGGCTGCGTCGACTTCGCCTATGCATCCGAATTCCCGAGAGCGCAGCAGACAGCGAGCATCATCCTCAGGAAAGCGGGCATTCCGCTTCATGTAGACTCGCGCATCAACGAGCGAAGATCGGGCATGGATGGGATGCCCGTTCATCTGTTCAACGAAAAAATGAAGCTTGATCCCGTGCACTTCAAACCCATGGGCGGGGAATCATTTCATGAGGAAATGATCAGGGTGGGCGGCTTCCTGGACGAAATGGCGATCCGCCATCCCGGAAAGAGGATACTTGCGGTGAGTCACGAAAACCCCATACTCGCTGCCCTTGCTGCATGGGGAAAAGACCCCATGGAAGCCGCCTTGGGGGCGGTTGCGAATTGCGAGGCAATCGAGATCATCTGGCCGAGATCTTGAGCCACAGGACGATTGAGGCGAGAACCAGCGTGATGCCGTTTGCGGTAATCACGGGGGCGCTTCCGGTAACGATTCCGTAGCCGAACCAGAGCGCTACGCCGAGCGTGAAAAGCGCGTACATGGGAAGCGAGATGCCGGACAGATCGCGCGTTCTCCATGATCGCCAGACCTGGGGCACGAAGGCGATGGTGGTGAGAAAAGCGGCCGGGTAGCCGAACAGATCGCCTGTGGTCATTCTCGGGTAAACTTGGCCCAGTCTTCGCGGCGGCGACCCATAGGGCTTCTCCGCTCGGCGCCTCTGGGTTCGGATGCATGCCGCCTCTGTTCCTTTCTTCTCTCGGCGGCCGGGACTTCACTTTCTTCCTCGTCAACCAGGTTTTGCTCGATGAAATCCTGAAGCCCCTTGGCATTGACGATCTGCGTGCCATCGCAATTGAACTGCAGGCGAATGGTATTCTTGATGATGCTGATGGTGAGATTGCGCAGATAGAAATCGGGGATCTTCCTGAGCAGGGGAAGTCTGGAGAGGATGTCGGCAATTTCCGAATGGCTCATCGGCTCCCAGTTGGTCATGAGCGCTCGCAAGCTTTCCCTGGGTTGAGGCGGCAAGTGAGCAAAAGAGCCGCTTCCTTCCATGAATCCGTACAGGCTCTTGATGATGTCAACCTTTTTGTCAAAGGCAAGCAAGGGAAAGTGTCGTTCGATATAGGCGACATTCAATAGTTTTCCGGCAGGATGGATGTTGCCATTGAACGGATCGCACACGTTACGGATGATCACTTCGCCGCTGTTGCAGTGGACCACGATTTCATAGGCGGTACGGTTGGTCAGCAGGTCGTAGAGCCGTGGCACCAGATCGAATATGATTCTGTCGACGACACTGTCGTACCGCTCCCTGGAAAGGGCCGAGAAGCGCAGTGAGGGGTCCCCCTTGATGCTGAGCATGAATGATGTGTCGCCCTCGGGCAAGTTTCCGGCCAGGTGCTCCCTGAAAGAAAGTTCTTCATTGCGCTTCGCGAAGCTCTGATCGATCTTGCCCGCGATTTCGCTATCCGAATCATAGAGGTTCAGGAATGCGGCTTTGTCCACGCTGATGAGAGTCGTATCCACCAGCGCGGCAGCGGAGGCGGATCTTCTGTTTCCGCTGAAAAAGGCCATTTCTCCGAAATAATCCCCTGGCCCGAGCGAGCTGATCTCCTCCCTCGAGGTGAATTTCTCGATGAAAATCGACACATAGCCAGAATCGATGAAATAGATGTGGCTGGCTTCGTCGCCATCCGAAAATATCAGAGCATCCTTCTGAAAGACTTGGCTTTCACCGAGCAGCTTGATCTTGGCAAAGTCTTCGCTGGTGAGGGCATGCGCAATGCTGTTTTGAGACGACATGAATTGACTCCCCGTGATTGACTGCTTTTTATGGTCATTCAAAATCGGAACGGATTATCATAATCCAAATAGAGCAGATGTGGGGATATAGCCGAAAAAGATCCTCCACCTGGTTCGGCAGATATTGTGTATGGCGAACGGGGGATCAGCGCAAATTGCTGGTGTGCAACACCAGATTGGTCATCGGCTTCTTGCCTGCCATGCTTTGTGCAAGCAGATCCTGGGATTCGGCGATTCTGCCCCGATCGACGAGGTAATTGTGATAAGCCGAGATGTCCTGCCAGCAGGCGGGATACTGGACCGCCCCGGTTTCTATGTCGAGGATGAATACGCCGCGACCTGCCTTGTCAGGGATGACGTGATATCGATTGTTCATGTCTGTCTCCTTCAGCGAGTGCTTCTCCTGTATATGAGCAAATACTGTTCCAATTATGTTTCATAATCAAATCAATTTGTTGCCATTTAGATGAGGCGTTTTTCTGCATTTGATGCACTGAAGGGGGGCATTTTGGCTGCCTTTTGGTGCGCAGGGACGGGTTGCTACGAAGTGTGTTTGAGCCAATAATCTGTGACTTTGACCTGGAGGAGATCAGATGTCCCGTTTTCTCATTTTTCTTGCCGTGGCAGCCCTTGCAGCATGCAGTTTCGACGACAAGCCGACAGGCTCGCAAGAAAACTTGAAGGTTTCAGCCGTTCTCAAGAAGGATGAAGCGATGAAGCTTGCCGCTCGCGGCAACTGCA
This sequence comes from Pseudomonadota bacterium, assembly GCA_021811205.1. Next base: position 16,391 of record JAJZPK010000007.1, on the reverse strand, counting down.
TCTCCTGTCACAAGATGGACGACAGACTTGCAGGTCCAGGGTGGAGGGAGGTCGGGATCAGATACGGGAGCGATCCGAAAGCGGCTTCTCTCATTGCAGCTCACATCAAAAGCGGCGGAACCTTCGGCTGGAACATGGGTTACATGCCCTTGCGTGGAGGCAGTACGCTTTCCGATGCACAAATCGATGCGCTGGCGAAATACATCGCAACGCTGCGCTAGTCTGTGTGTGATTGACGCGAATTCTATGCGATTTCATTCGATCGGGCCGCAGGCCGAGGACATTTGCGTTGACCGGAGGCTGGCCGGGCTCTTCTTCAAGGCTTCTTCAGAAAGCGATTGCGAAAAATCGGGTTGGCGATGTCATTATCGGCCTTGTGGTTCGGGTGTGGTCAGGCGGCCACGATCGTCCATCCGCCATCATTTTGCTTGGTTGCCGTGATGATCGCCGCACCGGACGCGATGAAATTTTTTACCGTGGTCGAAACTTCGGATTCGGGCACATCTGTGGCTTTTTGCGGGCTCATGGTTCTCTCCTCAATGGCATTGGATTTGCTGTAACGATATGAAAGCCTTTCTTTTTCCTGAAGTTTCAGAGCTGTTCAGAAACTGCGGGATTGAAAGATCGCTGGTGTTTTTCTTCAGCCACTGAATGAGCGTTTTGTAATTTTCGTCCGACTGATTCAGCCAGGACTGGATGCACTTGCAGTTGTTGTCGCAGGTGTACTTGTAAATTTCTGCCTGGGCTTTCAGCAGGTTGGCTTCGGCATTCGATTTGTCGGCATTGCCCAGATCATTGACGAGATTGGCGACGATTTGGTACATGGCGATGGCTTGTTTTTCATTGTCCGGGCTTGGGTTGTTGAGCGTGAGTTCGCATGCTCGATAGAGCATTTCCCGAGCCAGCAGAAGCAATTGCGTTCTTCCAGCCAACTGCACGACTGTAGAACTGATCTCGCTGTTCATGGCGCCTTGAATTCCAACGGCGGCAGGCTGGCTCGCGCCAAGGCTTGCGTTCAATTTTTGCAACGTATCCAGTGCTACGTCCGGGGCGGGTTCGGCACAGTAGCGCACGACGTTGTCCGAGTGCACCACATAAGCCCCCCTGAGTTCGGTGGGATAGATGATGACATCCGTATTCGCATCCTTGAGCGACAGAACACGCGCATCTTTCTGCGGAGCGGCACATCCGGCCGTCAACAGCGCCAATGCCATTATCGATAGGAATCTAGCCATGGTTTTCCTACTTTCCGCCGATCGCGCTGCCGACCTTGTTCACTGCGTAGGGAATGAAAATCCCGGCGCCCGCCATCAGATAGTCCGTGACGTTCTTGAAATCCGGAATGGATTGTCCCGAAAAATAGGCCCAGATCATGTAATAGCCGAAGCCGGTGAGCAGAGCGACGAGAACGAGCGAGCCCATGAATGAAATCAGCCTGCTTGAACTCGAAACCATATGGGGGCGGCCGTCCTCGCCGAGCAGCTTGTCGGGTGGCGTACCTTCGGGCATGGCCGCTTCTTCAGACAGGGCGTCCTTGAGGTTCCATCCCTTGAGAGCGGCTCGCATCGTTGAAAACCCCACGGCGAGGAATAACGTCACCAGGATGATGGTGAACCAGAACGCGCCTGAGGCTGAAGCGGGAGTTGCGGCAGGGGAACTGCTCGCGACCGGGGCGCTTGTTTGGGCGAACGCATTGGAAGCAATGAAAAACATCGGGAATGCGGCGAATCGTCTCAAGAGAACTCCTTTCACAGGATCGCTTCATTATTTGTAGACGCAATTTTTAGGGATGCAAGGAAGGGAAGTAGGGTGAAGCGTTTTGGTTTAAAATCGGCATTTTCAATCGGATGAAAACATGCCAGTCAATCTTGGAATCCCCAAACCGGAAGAACTCTTGCAAGTGGACGGCGTGAGGCTGGGCACGGCGCGCGCCAATATCAGAAAGCCGGACAGGCGGGATCTGCTCGTCTTCGAACTCGAAGAAGGCGCTCGGGTCTCTGGGGTGTTCACGAAGAATCGCTTTTGCGCGGCGCCGGTCCTGCTTTGCAGGGAACATCTAGGGTCGGGGCATGGCATACGTGCGCTCGTGATCAACACGGGGTGCGCCAATGCCGGAACAGGGGAGGAAGGGCTCGTTCGCGCGAGGGAAACCTGCAGCGAACTGGCGAAGTTGCTGGGTTGCAAAGAAGAACAGATATTGCCTTTTTCGACCGGTGTGATTCTCGAGCAGCTTCCCGTGGACAGGATCATCGCTGGCCTGCCCGAATGCCTGTCGAATCTGGGCTCGGGAGGCTGGTTCGAGGCGGCCGAGGCGATCATGACTACCGACATCCAGCCGAAAGCGATATCCAGGGAAATCGAAATCGAGGGAAAAAAGGTCAGGGTCACGGGCATCGCGAAGGGCTCCGGGATGATCCATCCCAACATGGCGACCATGCTGGGATTTGTCGCATTCGACGCCAGGGTTTCGCAAAAGCAGCTCGACAGTCTCGCCGTCGAGGCTGCGAACGCATCGTTCAACAGGATCACCGTGGATGGGGATACTTCGACAAACGATTCCTTCATCCTGATATCGAGCGGCGATTCGTCTGAAATTTCAGGGGAATCTTTCGAGAAGCTGAAGCAGGCGGTGATCGAGGTTTCGGTCTTTCTCGCCCAGGCGATCGTCCGCGACGGGGAAGGGGCGACCAAATTCATTTCGATAGCTGTGGAAGGCGGCAAGGACGACGAAGAATGCGCGAAGGTTGCCTATTCGATCGCCCATTCGCCGCTCGTCAAGACAGCCTTTTTCGCATCGGATCCCAATCTCGGCCGGATTCTCGCTGCGATAGGCTATTCGGGTATCGAGGACCTCGATGTCGACAAGATCCAGGTCTATCTGGATGAAGTGCTGGTCGCAGAAAAGGGAGGCAGAGCTGCTTCCTACAGGGAGGAAGACGGGGCAAGAGTAATGAAGCAGGATGAAATCACGATCCGCGTCGCCTTGAATCGCGGAGAGAGGCGCACCACCGTCTGGACCTGCGATTTCTCCTATGATTATGTGCGGATCAATGCGGACTACAGGTCGTGACTGATCTCGATTCCTTGCTGAAGAAGGCGGAGCGTCTTCTCGAAAGATTCGAAAAACTCCTTCCCGAAGCATGCGAGACGGACTGGAGCGGGCTCGCCTACAAATGGGTTTCGAATAAGGGGCTCGTCAAGGTGCAGCATCCACATGCCATAGCGATCGACCATCTCAAGGGGATAGAGGATCAAATCCGCCTTGCGGATGACAATACCAGGCAATTCGTGAAGGGGCGTCCGGCCAACAACGTGCTGCTCACGGGTTCACGGGGAACCGGAAAGTCTTCACTGGTGAAGGCGCTGCTCAACCGATATGCCGAGGAAGGGCTGAGGCTCATCGAGGTCGACAAGAAGGATCTCGTCGAGCTTCCCGACATCGTCTCGAATGTCGAGGAAAGGCAGGAAAAATACATCCTGTTTTGCGACGATCTCTCCTTCGACTCCGGAGAGGCTGGCTACAAGGAGCTGAAGGTGGTCCTGGACGGTTCAATCGCCTCTCCCCCCGAGAATGTGCTCGTTTATGCGACTTCAAACCGGCGTCATCTGATGCCGGAATACATGAGCGAAAATCTGGAAACCGTGCATGTCGGCGACGAAATCCGCCCGGGAGAGGCGACAGAGGAAAAGATATCACTTTCCGAGCGTTTCGGCCTCTGGATTTCCTTCCATCCCTTCGACCAGAACGAATACCTGACGATCGTCGAGCACTGGCTTGACCATTTCAAGGTCAAGAGGCGCAAGGGCGCCAGGGAGGCCGCCCTCCAGTGGGCGATGAACAGGGGGTCGAGAAGCGGCAGGATAGCCTGGCAGTTTGCCCGGGATTGGGCAGGGAAGTCGTAGGCTATTTCCAGGCGGCGCTCAGCAGACTGATGCCGTGCGCTCCCTGGCTATGGGCATATCCGATGTCTTGCTTTTCCAGGCCGCCGAGCGCATAGACCGGAATCGGGCAGCCTTTCACGATTTCAGCGAATTTCTCCCATCCCATTCCTGGAATGCCGGGGTGGCTGGGCGTGGACAAAACATGCCCGAGGACTGCGAAATCGAGGCCGAGCGATACAGCCTTGGCCAGTTCCCTTTCGTTGTGGACCGATGCGCCGCACCAGTCGAAATCGGGACGAACGGAAAGGTGCATGAGCTGACCTGCGGAAAGATGCACGCCGTGCGCCTTGATTTCGTGCGCGAGTTCGATTTCGGAATTGATCAATACCTTGGCGTCGGCTGCGGCATCCATGACCGCCAGCGCAAATCGCTTCAAGGACTCGATGTCCATCCATTTTTCCCTGACCTGGATGAAGCCGATCTTGCCCATGTGCCTGATCTTTTCGAGCTGGAGATCGACGCCGAGCTTCGCGGCATTCGTGATGGCGTATAGGGAAGGGAGCCTGAGCGCGCGCAGGATGAGTTCGTTTGCCGGAAGAAGGGGGGAAACGCCGATTTCATGGGGGTTCTGCCAGGAAATCTCCTGGTTTTCGAGTCCCTTGGGTTCGCCCATCCAGCCAAGCACCCTGAAGAAATGCAGCTTTACCGTGGCATGCGAATAATGGAAAATCCTGGAAATCCATGGGTGGAGGTGATGCGGGTCGATGCCTATCTCTTCCTTCAGTTCTCGCTTCAAGGCATCCAGAGCCGATTCGCCCGCTTCGATCTTGCCGCCGGGAAACTCCCAGTATCCGGAATAGGGTTTTCCTTCCGGGCGTCTGCCGAGCAGAACGTTTCCTTCCGGGGAGACGATGATGCCCGCAGCAACTTCAATCATCTTTTACCTCAACTTTTTGATCCGGGATGCGGTATTGCTCGGCGGCCCATTGCCCGAGATCGACCAGCTTGCATCGTTCCGAACAGAAGGGGCGGTAGGGGTTGGCGGGATTCCATTGCGATTCGGCACCGCATTGTGGACAGGCGACAGTCATCTCAAAGATTGTAGAAGCTGAGTTTGAATTCGACGTCGTTTTCGCAGACCTTCGGCCTTTGCTGGATTTCTGCGGTGACGAAACGGATGTTGAGCGCATACTTGTTCGCGCTGATTTCGGGGACATAGGGCAGGGCCTCGTCCAGGCTGACGGAAAGCATCTGCGCAGTTCTGCCCGCCAGAATCTGCTGGAAGCAGCCGTGCTGAGCGACATAACGCAATGTCCTGCCGCTTTCCCTCAGGATCTTGAGCACGATGGCGATGCTGTCCTCTATGGGGACCAAAGGGGCAAGCCAGAATCCCAGGTCGCGCTTCCTTCGCTCCGGAGACTGGCACAGCCAGTAATGATAGGAAGGCAGATCGAATTCGCAGGCGCCGCCCGGGATTGCGGTGCGCTGCTTGATGTTCATCAGCCATTCGTTGTCCTTGAGATGCTGGCCGATTTTGCCTGGCATGGCAAACAGTCCTGAGCTCGCTTTTTCGATCTGCTCCAGCACTTCGCTCAGGGCGTTCTCGGATACGGCAGGATTGCTTCTTAACCCGGAAAGCGCCTGTTTCTGCCGCTCGAGTTCCTGCATCAGATCGGTCTTGAGATCTGCGCGGCTGGAAACGTCGAGGATCTCGAACAAGGTGGAAAGCGCTGCATGATGCGCCATTGCATCGTCCTGGGATCTGAAGAAGCTGATCCGCCCGCACAGGTCCTCTAGCCGCAGGAGGGTGCGGGTCCGCTCGTTGATAGGATATTCATAAGAGATCACTGAGGGCGAGCCGGCGACGATAGAACAATTCCACAATTCTGAACGATTAGGACGGATTTTTCAAACATTTTGCCAGATATCTGTCATGGAGAAGCAGGACGCTTGATTCGAGTTCTTCGAGACTGCCTTCGTTCAGGAGAATGTCGTCCGCTCCTGACAGGCGAACGGATCGATCGGCCTGGCTTTTCATGATGGCCTGCACCTCATCGCGCGTCAGCGAACTTCTCGCCATGGCGCGTACAACCTGCAGATGTTCATTGCAGTCGACGACCAGTATGCGGTCGGCGAGATCATGATAGCTGCGAGTTTCGAAAAGAAGCGGAACGACGATCAGGCAATAAGGGGAGTCGCATGTGGCGACGCTTTTTTCGACCTCGTGCCTGATCATCGGGTGGAGAATTGCTTCGAGATTTTTTCTCGAAGCGGCATCGGAGAAAACGAGTTCGCGCATTTTAGCCCGATCGAGCTTTCCCCGGCCGATATATTCCGGGCCGAAAACCTCCGCGATTTTCCCGATCGCCTTCCCGCCTGTTGACGTGAGTTCATGGGAAATTTCATCGGTATCGACGACATAGACTCCCAGTTTGCTGAAAATGGCCGCAACCGCGCTTTTGCCCGAACCGATGCCGCCGGTGAGTGCAACGCAGAATTTCCTAGCCAAGATAGGCTCTTGCGATGTCATGCCCCCAGAACAGCGCGATCAACCCGCCTCCGGCCAGATAGGGACCGAAGGGAATGGGTTTGGTGTGCTCGTGTTTTGCGAAAACGATCATGGCAATGCCTATCGCCGCGCCGACCACGGAAGAAAGGAGGATCACCAGGGGGAGTTGCCCTGCGCCAAGCCAGGCCCCGATCGCCCCGAGCAGCTTGAAGTCCCCGTAGCCCATCCCTTCCTTTTTGGTGGCCAGCTTGAACAGCCAGTAGATGCTCCACAACGACAGGTAGCCGAAAACCGCACCCAGCACGGCAAAGTGGAGGCTCGCAAATCGTCCGTCCAGATTGAACAGCAATCCAATCCAGAGAAGCGGCAGCGTGATCGAATCGGGAAGGAGCTGTGTGTCGATGTCGATGAAGGTGAGCGCAATCATCGACCAGAGGAAGATGAGCGCGCCGAGGGCGTGCAAGCCGAAACCGAAATGCCAGGCGGCAAGGCCGCTCAGGATGCCCGTGATCGCTTCGATGGCGGCCACTCTTGCAGGAATCTTGTTCCCGCAATGCCTGCATTTTCCCTTGAGGAAAATGTAGCTCAATATCGGGATGTTTTCGATTGCGCTTATGGAATGTCCGCAGGAATCGCATCTCGATCTTGGGAAAACCAGGTTGAATCGCGGGCCTTCCTCTGGCTTCCTTCCATCCAGTTCTGCGCACTGATTCCGCCAATGGGTTTCCATCATCTTGGGCAGGCGGTAGATCACGACGTTGAGAAAGCTTCCGACCATCAGCCCCGCAATGGCGCAGACGATCGAAAAAAGGATGGGCGAGGATGAAAGGGCAGAGATCAGCGCATCCACCTAGACCACCTGTCCCATCTTGAATATGGGCAGGTACATCGCGATCACAAGTCCGCCGATCAGCGTTCCGAGCACCACCATGATGATCGGCTCCATCAGGCTGGAGAGCGCTTCGACGGCATCATCGACCTCCGCTTCGTAGAAATCGGCCACCTTGCTGAGCATGGCGTCCAGCGCGCCGGATTCCTCTCCGATCGCCACCATCTGCAGCACCATGTTGGGAAAGACGCCGGTATTCTGCATTGCCGACATGAGATTCGTGCCGCTGCTGACTTCGAGCTGGATCTTCTTGGTGGCTTCTGCGTAGACGTAATTACCTGCCGCACCTGCAACCGAATCGAGCGATTCGACAAGCGGCACGCCTGCTGCGAACATCGTCGAAAGCGTTCGGGTCCAGCGCGCAATCGAGGACTTCCTGATGAGTTCGCCGAAGACGGGAATCTTCAGCAGCAGCTTGTCCATCGTCTGTTGCATCTTGATGGAGCGCTTCCAGGTGTAGAAGAACCCGTATAGCGAAAGTCCTATGCCGCCGAATATCGCATACCAGTAGGCCACGAAGAAGTCGGAAATATGCATGACGATGAGCGTCGGAGCGGGCAGGTCGGCGCCAAAGCTCGAAAACAGCTTCTTGAATGCGGGGATCACGAAAATCATGATGATTGCCGTGATGATGAAGGCGACCACGATAATGGCGATTGGGTAGAACATGGCCGACTTGATCTTGCTCTTGATCGCGAGGATCTTTTCCTTGTAGGTGGCAAGCCTGTCAAGCAGGCTTTCGAGTATGCCGGCCTGCTCGCCTGCCGCGATCAGATTGCAGAAAAGTCCATCGAAATAAAGCGGGTACTTGCGGAAAGCCTGGTGCAGGCTGCTTCCCGTTTCGACATCCGCCTTGATGGCCATCAGGAGTCTCGTCACGGAAGGATTGCTGTGCCCTTTTCCCACGATGTCGAAGGACTGCAGCAGGGGAACGCCTGCCTTCATCATGGTTGCAAGCTGGCGGGTGAAAAGCGCGATGTCCTTTTCAGTGATTTTCTTGGTACGGGCGCTGCGCTGCTTCTTGATTTTCGAGACGATGATGCCCTGTCTGCGCAAGGTGGCATTGACCATGGCCTCCCCCTTTGCGCGAATTTCCCCCTTCATCTGCTTGCCGGATTTGTCCCGGCCTTCCCAGGCAAAGGAAAATTCCTTTTCCGCCTTTTTGACTGTCGCCATGATGACCCCTTGCAGCTTACCGGTTGGTGATCGCCTCGACTTCTTCGAGCGATGTCAGCCCTTGCTTGACCTTCAACAGGCCTGATCGGCGCAGATCATTGATGCCTTCTCGCCGCGCCTGATCAGCGATCTCGCTGGAAGAACCCTGATTCAAAATAATACGCGACATTTCTTCGGAAATGGGCATGACCTGATAAATGCCGACCCTGCCCTTGTATCCCCTTCCCTGGCAGATGTCGCAGCCGACCGGGCCATAGGGCTGCCAGCTTCCGTCCAGCTCTTCGGGCTCGAATCCCGCATCGAGCAGTGCTTCCCTGGGAATGTCCTTCTTCTTTTTGCAGCTGCACAGGCGCCTGGCAAGTCTCTGGGCCGTGATCAGGATGATCGAGCTCGCAATGTTGAAAGGCGCCATGCCCATGTTCTGCAGGCGGGTCAAGGTCGCAGGAGCATCGTTGGTATGCAGGGTGGACAAAACCAGATGGCCCGTTTGGGCTGCCTTGACGGCAATATCCGCGGTTTCGAGATCGCGTATTTCACCGACCATCAATACGTCCGGATCCTGGCGAAGAAAGGCCTTCAGGGCGATTGCGAAAGTCAGGCCGGCTCTTTCATTGATGTTGACCTGGTTGACCCCTGGAAGATTGATTTCTGCAGGATCTTCCGCCGTCGATATGTTGATGCCGGGTTCGTTCAGTATGTTGAGGCAGGTGTAAAGGGAAACGGTCTTGCCGCTGCCCGTGGGGCCTGTCACCAGGATCATGCCGTAGGGACGCCTGATCGCATCGAGCAGCAGCGCCTTCTGCTCGGGCTCATAACCTAGCGCATCGATGCCGAGCTTTGCGCTCGACGGATCCAGGACGCGCATGACGATCTTTTCCCCGAAGAGGGTGGGCAGCGTGCTGATCCTGAAATCGATGGCGTGGGTTTCCGAGAGGGCGAGCTTCAGCCTGCCGTCCTGCGGAACCCTTTTTTCGGAAATGTCCAGCCTGGAAATCACTTTCAGCCGGCTGGCCAGCTTTTCCTTCACGAAAAGAGGGGGCTGCGCCACTTCGTAAAGCATGCCGTCGATCCGGTAGCGTATCCTGTAGTATTTTTCGTAGGGTTCGAAATGGATGTCGGAGGCACCTGCATTGATGGCATCCAGCAGGGTTTTCTGGATGAACTTGACGATTGGGGCATCTTCGATTTCTGCATTCGATACGTCGGGCTGCAGCGTTTTTGCGACTTCGTCGATGAATTCGAGATTGAGATCGATTTCCTCTTCGGCGAATTTGTTGAAGACTTCCGCGGAAGATTCCGATGCCTTCTGGATGAAGGCGGTAAGTTTGTCGTCCTCGACGATCACGGGCTCGATGGCAAGCCCGGTCTTGAATTTTATTTCGTCGAGCCCCTGGAGGTTTTCAGGATTGGAAATCGCGACGAAAAGCCTGTTCCCGCGCTTGTACAAGGCGGCGACCTTGTGCTTTTGCATCAGCTTGATGTCGACGAGGGAGGCGGGCAGGGTTTCAGGAACGACGGCATCAAGGTCGAACAGCGGGAAACCGAAGGTCTGGGCCGAGAATGTCGCCACTTCTCGCACATCGATCCGCTTGCTCTTGATCAATTCCGCGACGAAGCTGCTTCCGCTTGACGCAGCGAGTTCGAAAGCGCGCGCGTCGCTTTCCGAAAGTTTGTTCTGCTGCACCAGCGCTCGGGCTAGACTGCTGTTAAGCTTGATGGCCACGTGTCAGGGTTTCCATGGATGATGCATTGTCTTTCATTTGGGCAATTTAGGGAAGATGCGCGCCATTTTGACAAAACGCCCCTGGGTTTGCACGATTTCCATGGGGTAGTCGGCTATTTTCAGGCTCGTTCCCGATTCCGGAATGTCCTCGAAGTACTCCAGTATCAGCCCGTTCAGGGTTTTGGGGCCATCGAGCGGCAGGGAAAGTCCGAGCTTGCGGTTGAGTTCGCGCAAGGGGCTGCTGCCTTCGACAAGGAAGCTTCCATCATCATATTTCTGGAACATGCCCGTCTGCATCGGTGAATGCGCATTGAATTCGCCCAGTATTTCCTCGATGATGTCTTCGAGCGCAACCATGCCCTTGAGCTCTCCGTATTCGTCGACGACGAGCCCCAATCTGCGCCTGTTTTCCTTGAAATGCTGAAGCTGAGAAAAGAGCGGCGTGCCTTCCGGAACGAAATAGGGCTCGCGCAAAATTTGGGCAAGATTTTCGGAATTGATTTCATCCAGATTGGCGAGCGCTTTTCTCACATCGAGTATGCCGACAACATTGTCGAGAATTTCCCGGTAGACGAGCAGTCTTGCATGGTATGCGGTCGAGAGCTGCTCGCGTATCGTTTCCTCGTTTTCGGAAATGTCGATTGCTTCGATGTGGTTTCTGGGGATCATCACGTCGTCGACGGTGATCGCTTCGAGTTCGAATAAATTGAGCAGGATGCTCTGGTGTCCCTTGGGAATGACATGGCTTTCTTCCAGAACGAGCATCTTCAGTTCCTCCATGCTGAGCTTGTGGGACGTGCCGGTGTTGACTGCCTTGAAGCGCAGCAGCCAAAGCAGCGAATGGACGAACAGATTGACGAACCAGACGATGGGGCGGGCGAGCCGCAAGAGCGGCGCAAGCACGAAGCTTGCAGGAAAGGCGATTCTTTCCGGATAGGAGGCCGCAATGATTTTTGGCGTGATTTCGCTGAACACGAGCAGCAGGAAAGTCAGGGCGAGCGCGCCGAGCGTGATCGCCCATTCGGTGTTGCCGATGAGCCTGATGGTGATGACCGTGACCAGGGATGCTGCTGCAGCATTGACCAGGCTGCTGCCCAGGAGGACGACGCTCAGGAGTTTGTCCACCTTTTGAAGCAGTTGGCTGGTCAGCTTTGCGCCGCGATGGCCTGTCTGGGCAAGATGCTTCAACCGGTAGCGGTTGATCGCCATCATGCTGGTTTCTGAAATGGAAAAGAAGGCGGAAAGGATGATGAAAACGACGAGGAACAAAAGCAGCGTCGTCAGCGAGATGTCTTCCATTACCGCTTGAGGATCACTTCCAGAACGAATTTGCTGCCGACATAGGCGAGCAGGAGCATGATGAACCCGGTCATCGTCGAGCGTATTGCGATTCTGCCGCGCCAGCCGTAAAAATGCCTGCCGCCGAGAAGCACCGCGAAAATCGCCCAGGAAAGAAAGGCGAACACGGTCTTGTGATTGAATTCGAACGGCTTGCCGAACAGCTCCTCGGAATAGAGCGCGCCGGAAAAGAGCGTCAGGGTGAGCAGAACGAATCCTGCGCCCAGGATGCGGAAAAGCAGCGTTTCCATGGTGAGGAGCGGCGGCAGGTTCTTGAGCAGGGTGGGCATCGCGCTGTGCAGCCGCTTTTCGATGAAATCCATGAGCAGTGCCTGCAACGCTGCAATCGAAAACAGGCTGTAGGCCAATAATCCGATCGTCAGGTGGATCTTGAAGGCCATCATGTGGTCATTTGTCAGGAAATGCGGAGTCGGAAAGAGCTTGGGGAGCAGCACGGAAACCGCAGCCAGGGCCGCAATGGGCACTTGAATCGCGCGCAGATTGTGGAAAAAACTGCCGATCCAGTGTATTCCGACGATGAGCCAGAGTATGGTGGAAATCGAGTTGCTGATGCCGAAGTTCAGCCCTTCGCTGGTTTCGATGAACAGATTGCTGTAGAGGGCGTAGCCGTGCAGCAGAAAGGCTGGCACGATGGCGAATCTTGTCCAGTTCTTTTCCGATTCGCGAACGCAGAATTGCAATATGGCGATGGTGGCATAGAGCAGGGAGGGAATCAGGTAAATTAAAAAGCTTGGCATTTTATTGTAGACTAGCTGGACAGATTAAAGTGTACACCATCTCATGCCATCTGGCATTAATCGGGATTTAGGACTATGTTGGACAATTTGACGACCCGCCTTTCCAGTGTAATCAAGGCGCTGCGTGGGCAGGCGAGGCTTTCTGAAGCCAATATCCAGGATGCGCTGCGCGAAGTCAGGATGGCGCTTCTGGAAGCCGATGTGGCGCTTCCGGTGGTCAAGGCGCTGATCGAGGAAATCAGGCAAAAGGCGCTGGGACAGGAGGTGATCGGGAGCCTGACGCCGGGTCAGGCCTTCATCGGCGTGGTGCATCGGGAACTGACGAGGCTGATGGGCGAGCACAACGCGGCCCTGGATCTCGCCGCCGTTCCGCCTGCCGTGATTCTCATGGCCGGCCTGCAAGGCGCGGGCAAGACCACCACCACGGGCAAGCTCGCCAAATGGATACATGAAAACCTGAAGAAAAAGGTGCTCCTTGTCAGTTGCGATATCTACCGACCCGCCGCAATCGAGCAGCTGAAAACCATTGCTGGGCAATTGGGGGTCGATTTCTTCGAATCGGATCCTTCGCAGAAACCGCTCGATATCGCCGAGCGCGCGCTCGATTACGGGAAAAAGCATTATTTCGATGTGCTGATCGTCGATACCGCGGGCCGGCTCGCCATTGACGAAGCCATGATGAAGGAAATCGCCGCTCTTCATGCCGGACTGAATCCGGTCGAGACTCTTTTCGTGGTCGATGCGATGCAGGGGCAGGACGCGGTCAACACGGCGAAAGCCTTCTCGGAAACACTGCCGCTGACCGGGGTGATCCTCACCAAGCTCGACGGCGATGCAAGGGGGGGCGCTGCGCTTTCCGTGCGTCATGTGACGGGCAAGCCGGTCAAATTCGTCGGCGTGGGCGAGAAGCTCAATGGGCTCGAAGTATTCCATCCCGAGCGCATGGCGTCGCGGATACTCGGCATGGGGGACGTGCTCTCCCTGATCGAGGAAGCGGCGCGCGGCGTCGACCAGGAAGAGGCGATCAGGCTCGCCAAGAAGGTTAAATCGGGAAAGGGGTTCGATCTCGAGGATTTCAAGGCGCAAATACAGCAGATGAGGAAGATGGGCGGGATGAATGCGCTCATGGACAAGCTGCCTGCCCAGCTTACCCAGGCGGCTCAGGGCTCCCAGGTTGACGACAGGGCCATGTCGAAAGTGGAAGGCATCATCAATTCCATGACACCGCTCGAGCGCACGAAGCCCGAGATCATCAAGGCTTCCAGAAAGCGCAGGATCGCTGCGGGAGCCGGGGTTTCGGTCCAGGAAGTCAACAGGCTCCTGAATCAGTTCGAGCAGACCCAGAAAATGATGAAGATGGTTTCCAAGGGCGGCATGGCGAAAATGCTGCGCGGAATGAAGGGCATGCTCCCGGGGATGCGCTGAATCTCACAAAACACTTGCGACATGTCCTGTTTCTGTCGTAGAATTTCGCTCTTTTAGTTTTTCCGGATGGGTTAGCGATGGTTATCGTGAGGCTTGCTCGTGGCGGCGCAAGGAAGCGCCCCTTTTTCAACCTGGTGGTTGCCGATTCGCGCAGCACGCGTGATGGCCGTTTCATCGAGCGCGTCGGGTTCTACAATCCTGTCGCGACCGAAGGACAGGAAGGCCTGCGCATCCAGATGGACAGAATCAAATACTGGCAGGAGCACGGCGCCCAGTTGAGCGATACGGTCGCCAAGCTGGTCAAGCGCTTTGGCGCTGCAGCCTGAAGAAATGGTCGTGATGGGGCGGATTTCCGCCCCATATGGCGTCAAAGGTTGGGTCAAGATCCATCCTTTTACCGAGACGATCGACAGCCTGCTCGATTTTCCCGTCTGGCATCTTGGAGACGGTGAGACTTGGCGCGAAAGCCGGGTGATCGAGGCTGCCGTGCACGGCGATTCTGTCGTGGCAAGCCTGGATGGCTGTCTGGGCCGGGATGCGGCAGAGGCGCTGAAAGGACTTCAGGTCGCAGTGCCGAGAGGCAGTCTTCCTGATGCGCATGAAGACGAATATTACTGGTCAGATCTGATCGGCCTCAGGGTTGTTGGCAAGGATGGCGTCGAATTGGGCGTGGTCCAGGGCATGATCGAGACTGGCGCAAACGACGTGCTGGACGTGAAAGGTGATGCAAGGCATCTGATTCCATTCGTGTCCGATTACATCGTCGAAGTGGATCTGAAAAACGGGTTGATCCGGGCCGACTGGGGCGCGGATTACTGAAGTGCGGATAGAAGTCGTCACGCTCTTTCCCGAAATGATCGAGGCCTTGGCGGGCTTCGGGGTGACGGGAAGGGCGAAGGAAAAAGGCATTTACAGTCTCGGGCTGTGGAATCCCAGGGATTTTTCGGCAAACAGCTACAGGACCGTGGACGACAGGCCCTACGGCGGAGGCCCCGGGATGGTGATGATGGCAGGGCCCCTGGAAGGCGCGATCGATGCGGCGCAGGGGGACAATCCGGGCAGGGTGATTTACCTTTCGCCGCAAGGCGGCAAGCTCGATCACGCGAAGGTGATGGCGCTTGCGAACGAGCCGAAGCTTGTGCTGGTTGCGGGAAGGTATGAAGGCGTGGACGAACGCCTGATCGAGAGGAAGATCGACGAGGAAATCTCGATCGGGGATTATGTCCTTTCGGGCGGAGAACTTCCCGCCATGGTTCTGATCGATGCGGTGCTGAGGCAGCTTCCGGGCGTGCTGGGAGATGCTGATTCGGCAACCGAGGATTCTTTCGTAGAAGGATTGCTCGATTGCCCGCATTACACCCGGCCCGAAATTTACAGGGGCGAGCAGGTGCCTGAAGTGCTGCTTTCGGGGGATCACGAAAGGATCAGGCGCTGGCGGCTCAAGGCCGCCCTTGGAAGGACGTGGCTCAGGCGTCCGGATCTGCTGGACCGGAAACTGAGCGATGAGGAATCGCAGCTGCTTGAGGAATTCAGGCGGGAATGGAATGAATTTTAAGGAGCGGAAAATGAATCTGATCAGCCAATTGGAACAGGAAGAGATCGCCCGCCTGGGCAAGAGCATTCCCGAGTTCGCACCCGGGGATACCGTGATCGTCAACGTGAATGTGGTCGAAGGCGAGCGCAAGCGCGTCCAGGCCTATGAAGGCGTCGTCGTCGCCAAGCGCAACCGCGGCCTCAACTCGGCGTTCACCGTGCGCAAGATTTCTTCAGGAGAAGGGGTCGAGCGGACTTTCCAGACCTATTCCCCCTTGATCGCGAGCATCGAGGTGAAGCGCCGCGGCGACGTGCGCCGTGCGAAGCTTTACTACCTGCGCGAGCGCTCCGGGAAATCCGCAAGGATCAAGGAAAAGCTTCCGGCCAAGAAATCCGCCTGACTCGGGCTTTGATTCTTGCAAGAGGGCTGCATGTGCAGCCCTTTTTGTTTTGGCCAATCAGGTTTGGATGCGACGGTACTGGATGGCTTCTGCGACATGCAGGCTCGATGTCCGCTCTTTTCCTTCGACATCTGCAATGCTTCTCGCCATCCTGAGCACCCGATGATAGGCGCGCGCTGAAAGATTCAGCGTGCCGATCGCATGCCTGAGCAATGATTCCCCAGCTTCGTCCGGCCTGCAATAGGTTTCGGTTTCCCTGACCCCGAGTTCGGCATTCGTTTTTCCCTGGCGCTCGAGCTGGATTTTCCTCGCGGCCTCCACTCGCGCCCTGATGTCGCGGCTCGATTCACCCTGTGAGAGCTGCTTCAGGTCCTCGAAGGGAAGGGAAGGCATTTCTATCCTCATGTCCACCCTGTCCAGAAATGGACCGGAGATCTTAGAGCGGTAGCGGTGGATCTGATCCGGCGTGCAGTGGCATTTTCCGCTCGGGTGTCCGAGATAGCCGCAAGGGCAGGGGTTCATTGCGGCAAGCAGCTGGAATCGGGCGGGGAAATCGACCTGTTCCTGGATTCTGGAAATGGTGATTGCGCCTCGCTCCATGGGTTCTCTCAGCGCTTCAAGAACGGCCCGGTCGAATTCCAACTGGGAATTTCCAATATTGCTGAGATTTTCCAATATTACTTTCTTGCTTCAGTCTATCAACGCCTTGCGTAGGCAGTTGTGAAGCGCTAGCGAATTTTTCCAGCATCGCTGTTTG